>NZ_JBEZDY010000004.1:211718-259709 GCF_040648555.1 Actinoplanes sp. NPDC049118 | reverse complement strand
GGGGATGGCATGAGCGAGCTTGCGAGCGAATCATCGGGCTCAGTTTCAGACTCATGCCAGCGCCGGAGCGTCAGCGGAGGGGATGGCATGAGCGAGCTTGCGAGCGAATCATCGGGCTCAGTTTCAGACTCATGCCAGCGCCGGAGCGTCAGCGGAGGGGATGGCATGAGCGAGGCGGGCGAGGGGTTGAGTGCCGGTGAGACGTTGTTGCTGGACCGGCTCACGGCGAGCCTGCGCGGCGTCGACCAGATCACCCTGCTGCTCGGCTCCGGCGTGACCGCGGGCGTCATCCCGCGGGTGCACGGCGTCCTGGAGATCGCGGACAGCTTCGCGGCGGGGCGCAACGACGACGGCGCACTCGAACGGGCGCTGGAGCAGGCGCGCGCCGAGCTGGTCGGCGCGCAGCCGATCGACGTCTACCGCGCGTACCGGCGGGTCTTCACGGACTGGGTGTCGGCCGGCGCGTTCGACGTGATCGCGCAGCAGGCCGTCCTGAAGGCGTACGCGGCGCCGGACCCGATGGAGTCGCCGCTGGCGACACACGGCCTCGGCCAGCGCGTGGAGCGCGGGGTCGGCGAGGGCGTCGAGAACGACCGCTTCTCGTGGCAGTTGCCGCGCGGGGTGCAGGCGCTGGGTCACCTGCTGGCCCAGGTGCCGGAGGCCTTCGACCACCGCGTGCTGACCACGAACTTCGACCCGCTGCTGGAGATCGCGATCCGGTCGGCCCGCGGCCGCGCGGTCAGCCTGCCGCTGGACTCGCGCGGCAACTTCGGCGACTCCGGCAGCGCCGACGGCGCGGTCCGGGTCTTCCATCTGCACGGCTTCTGGCGCCCGACCCTGCACGTACGCGGTCCGCGGCTGCTGCACGACCCGGCGCACATCTCGGAGAACAAGCACCTGATCGCCGCCACGGCCGACCTGATCCGCGGCGACACGATCTGTGTGCTCGCCAGCAGCGACTGGTCGGGCATGGTGTCGGCCGCCATCGCCGTGGTCGCCCGGAACCGGCCGGTGCGCGTGCTCTGGGCCCTGAACGAACCCGACGCGGCCACCGCGCTGAGCACCGCCGAGCGCCTGCGCGAGGTGATCGGCGTACCCGTCGAATGCTTCCCGGGTGTCGACTCCGAGCGGCTCTTCCCCGCCCTGGCCGAACGGGCCGAGGTGCCCGTCCCGCCGCGCGCGACCGGTCTGCGGCACCGGGTCCGGCACCACAGCTGGGAGCGGCAGCTCGTCTCGCAGGCCGGCGCCCAGCTGCCGCGCGACGTGCCCGGCCTGCTGTTGCAGCTCGAGCGCCGGTTCGGCTGGATCAACCAGCAGCGCGGCGCCGCCGGGCCGATCCGGCTGCTCTGGCCGGTCCGGCTGCGCTCGCGGGCCTCGGTGATCCACATGGTGCAGGCGTTCGTGGCCGGCGCGCTGGCGCGGCTCGGCGTCGAGGTGCGGGTCTGCATCGACGACGTCGGCTCCCGCGACATCGACGCGGCGGCCGAGTTCCGCGCCGATCTGGACCGCTGGATCGACCACACCGGGCACGGCGCGGTCCGCGAGTTCGTCAGCCTCTCCGAGTTCCTCGATCAGGTGCAGCGGCAGCCGGCGGACGTGTCCCCGGAGTCGCTGCTGCGCCCGACCGACCCGTGGTCGGTGGCGCGCACGTTCTACGGCGAGCACAACCCGTCGCTGTACAGCCTGCTGGCGGCGGTGAAGGCGGTACCGAACGTGACGTCGTGGGACGAGCTGGAGAAGAACGCCTGGCAGATCGTCCAGTCGGTGCTGCGCACGGACGCGAACCGGCTGCTGACGCCGCTGACGCTGTGGCCGTACCTGAACAGCATGCTGCTCGAGAGCGCCACCGGCGACGTCATGACGCTGGGCGGCCGCGACGAGGCGATCCTGTGGGCGCAGTGGCGGCAGACGTTCGGCTTCGGGCCGGGGCATCTCTACAACCCGTACATCAAGAGCCTGAAGCACGACGCGCACATGCTGCGCTGGTCGTCGGAGGAGGAGTTGCGCCGGCATTTGCACCGGACCCGCGACCTGCCGGGCTGGGACGTCGAGGGCAGCTATGTGCCGTGGCTGTTCCAGAACGCGCTGCTGCTGCCCGCGTACCTCAACGACGAACCGGTGCCGGAGACCGCGGACTTCGTGATCGACTCCTGGGCGGCGTTCGTTGCGGCGATCGAGGACGGGCGCCCGGTGCTCGACCTTCTGGCGGCCCGCGTATCGGCCCTCTTTTTGCGCTCCTGAGGGCTTCCCGCCCGCACCCGTCGCCACGATGGCCGGAAGGCGGTAGCGTTTCCGGTATGACCGCCGCGATTCTGGATCGTCCCGTATTCACGAATCCCGTCAGCGACGATGCGGATCTCTGTGTGACCACGCTGGGCCCGGAGCTCACGGCGTACCTGGCCGGTGCCGGCTCGGTGCGCGAGTTCGAGTCCTGGTTCGCGGCAGCACATCTGCCGGACCGGCTGATCCGGCGCCGGCTCGCCGCCGCGGCCGCCCTGGTCAGCGTCTTCGAGGCGGCCAACCAGACCGCCCTGGCCGCCGCCTGGCTCCGCGAGGTCGACCCCGCGGGCTACGTGCCGGCGCGGGTCCTGCGGATGTCCGAGGGGGACGAGGCTAGCGCGAAGGCGCTGCTCGAGGCCGCGATGGCCTGGACCTCCGCCGACAGGTAGGCGCTCTTCACCCCGTTCTCTGCTGTGTGAGGCGCGGCACGGCCGCGGCCTCGCCCGCCGGCACCTCGATCGTGCCCTCACCTCGCCTTGGCCCCGCGCTGCCCGGCTGCCTCGTGCGAACCGATCCAGATCGCGCTCTTCTCCGGTATCCCCGTGGCGGGTGACCCGGCCTTCTCACCATGCGGTTGGGGGTTGACGGCGCCAACCCACCTCGTCCACTATTCCCATCTATCAGATAGAGATGGCAGGGTAGCGCTGCGCCGGACCGAGAGGACATTCCCCCATGTACGTCTCGGCACGTACCGACTACGCCGTCCGCGCCATGCTGGCGGTCGCCGCCGACCATCCCCACCTGGTCAAGGCCGCCACCCTGGCCGCGGCCCAGGAGATTCCCCTCAGCTTTCTGCAGGGCATCCTGCTCGACCTGCGCCGCGCCGGCCTGCTGCACAGCCACCGGGGCGTCGACGGCGGCTACGCCCTGGCCCGCCCGGCCGAGGACATCACCGTCGGCGATGTGGTCCGCGCCGTCGGCGGGGCCCTCACCACGGTCCGGGGCCTGCCCACCACGACCACGACCTACCACGGTGTCGCCACCGGGCTCAAGGACGTCTGGCTCGCGGTGGAGGAGGCCATCAAGGGTGTCGTGAACCACCGCACGCTTGCCGAACTCACCGTCTCCGCGATTCCCACCACCACCTTGACGACGAACTAGGAGTGAGCATGAGCTCCCGCACGATACGTATGCTTGCCCTCGCCGCCACCGCGCTACTCTCCGCCACCGCCCTCACCGCCTGCGGCAAGAGCGACGACGCCGCCGGCTCCGCCTCGGACGAGGCCTCGGCGATCCGGCTCGGCTACTTCCCGAACATCACCCACGCGCCGGCCCTGATCGGGGTCAAGAACGGCCTGTTCCAGCAGTCCCTGGGCAGCACCAAGCTGGAGCCGAAGACCTTCAACGCCGGCCCGGCCGCCATCGAGGCGCTCTTCTCCGGCGCGATCGACGCGACCTACATCGGCCCGAACCCGGCCATCAACGGCTGGGCCACCTCCAAGGGCACCGCGCTGAAGATCATCGCGGGCAGCACCTCCGGCGGCGCCGGCCTGGTCGTCAAGCAGGGCATCAACACCCCGGCCGACCTCAAGGGCAAGAAGATCGCCACCCCGCAGCTCGGCAACACCCAGGACGTCGCGCTGCGCGCCTGGCTGAAGTCGAACGGCCTCAACGCCGACCAGCAGGGCGGCGGCGACGTCTCCGTGCTGCCGCAGGACAACGCGACCGCGCTGCAGGCGTTCGCGCAGGGCGCGATCGACGGCGCCTGGGTGCCCGAGCCCAACCTGAGCCGGCTGATCATCGAGTCCAAGGGCAAGCTGCTGGTCGACGAGAAGACCCTGTGGCCGAACGGTCAGTTCGTGACCACCCACCTGATCGTCAAGCAGGAGTTCCTGAAGAAGTACCCGGCGACGGTGAAGAAGCTGCTGCAGGGCCACCTCGCCGCGATCAAGGCCATCGAGACCGACAACGCGGGCGCGCAGAAGGCCGCCAACGAGCAGCTCGCCGCCCTGTCCGGCAAGCCCCTCAAGGACGAGATCCTGGCCGCCGCGTTCAAGAACCTGACCTTCACCACCGACCCGATCGCCTCGTCGCTGTACACCAGCGCCCAGCACGCCCAGGACGTCGGCCTGCTCAAGCCGGTCGACCTCAAGGGCATCTACGACCTCGGCCCGCTCAACGCGGAGCTCAAGGCCGCCGGCCTGCCCGAGGTCAGCGACGCCGAAGCCTCCTCCTGATCCGTACCCGGCCGGGCCCGCCACGCGGGTCCGGCCGGCCCCACCTGGGAGTTCCCATGAGCATTCTGGAAGCCACGGGCACCCGGACCGACCGGGACGCGGTCGTCCGCCTCGACAGCGTCTCCAAGCAGTACGGCTCCGGCGGAAACGCCCTGCTCGCCCTGGACCGGGTCTCCCTGACCGTGGCCAAGGGCGAGTTCGTGTGTCTGCTGGGCGCCTCCGGCTGCGGCAAGAGCACGCTGCTCTCGCTGGTCGCCGGGCTCGACCAGATCAGCGGCGGCACCCTCGACATCGGCGGCCGGCACGTCTCGCTGATGTTCCAGGAGGCGGCGCTCTTCCCGTGGCTGTCGGTCGCGGGCAACGTGGAGCTGCCCATGCGCCTGCGGGGCGTCGGCCGGGCCGAGCGCCGGAAGCGCGCCGAGGAACTGCTCGAGATCGTCCGGCTCAAGGACTTCGGCCACAAGCGGCCGCACGAGCTCTCCGGTGGCATGCGCCAGCGGGTGGCGCTCGCCCGCGCGCTGGCGCAGAGCGCCGACATCCTGCTGATGGACGAGCCGTTCGGCGCCCTGGACGCGATGACCCGCGACATCCTGCACGACGAGCTCGAGCGGATCTGGCGCGAGCAGCAGCTCACGATCCTGTTCGTCACGCACAACGTGCGCGAAGCGGTCCGGCTCGGCGACCGCGTCATCCTGCTCAGCAGCCGGCCCGGCCGGGTCATCGAGGACTTCGCCATCGAACACGAACGCCCCCGGCGTATCGACTCCCCCGAGATCTCCGGCCAGGCCGGGGAGATCACCGACCGGCTCCGCGCGGAGGTCGCCCGCCATGCCTATTAAGTACCCGTCGGCCCGTGCCGGCCTCGAGGGCATCACCCAGGACGCCCCGTCGCCGGTCGAGCGGGGCAGCGACGCCGCGGCGGACCGGATCACCGGCCTCGACGCCCTCGAGCTCGGCGGTCGCGAGCAGAAGGGCGCGCTCGGCCGCCGGGTCTGGCGGATCGCGTGGCCCAAGCTGCTGGCGATCGCGATCGTCGTGCTGGCGTGGCAGATCGTCGTCTGGGCGCAGTGGAAGCCCGAGTACGTGCTGCCCGGCCCGGGCACGGTCTTCGGCGAGCTGGGCACGCTGATCACGACCGGCGGTTTCTGGGACGGCGTACGCCTGACCATGATCCGGGCCGTGACCGGCTTCGGGCTCGCCGTCGTGATCGGCACGGTCGTCGGCGCCGCGGTCTCGCGCTTCGCGCCGCTGCGGGCGGCGATCGGCTCGCTGATCACCGGCCTGCAGACCATGCCGTCGATCATGTGGTTCCCGCTGGCGATCCTGCTCTTCCAGATCAGCGAGAGCGCGATCATGTTCGTGGTCGTCATCGGCGCCGCGCCGTCGGTGGCGAACGGCCTGATCAGCGGCATCGACTACGTGCCGCGGACCTGGCTGCGGGTCGGGCAGGTGCTGGGCATGAAGGGCTTCGGCAAGTACCGCCACCTGATCCTGCCGGCGTCGCTGCCGTCGTTCATCTCCGGCCTCAAGCAGGGCTGGGCCTTCTCCTGGCGCAGCCTGATGGCCGGCGAGCTGCTGGTCATCGTGCCGGGCGCGCTCTCCATCGGCGTACGCATGCAGCAGGCCCGCGACCTCAGCGAGGCCAGCCTGGTCATCGCGTTCATCATCGTGGTGCTGGTGATCGGCATCCTGATCGACGTGCTCTTCAACGCCGCCGACAACGCCCTGCGCAAGCGCTGGGGCCTGACCGGCAGCTAGAGCGGCCGGACCGACTTCAGTACGTCGTCGATCACGTAGTCGAACTGCTTGTGCGTGCCGGGGATCGATATGTACAGCACCGCCGCGCTCGGCTTGCCGACGTCGATGACCGCCACCGCCGAACGCTCGTCGGTGGCGGTCAGGCCGGCGGCCTGGAAGTGCAGCCGGAACTCGCTCAACCAGGCGGGCCGCCCGCCGAGCCGGGTCTGCTCGTCGCGCAGCGGCTCCATCGTGTTGGGCTGCGGGTAGTACTCCGCCCGCACGTCCGCCGCCACCTGCCGGCCGACGCACTCCAGATCGAAGGTCACCGCGTCGTTGTCACCGACCGGTACCGGCGCCGACAGGATCGAGGCGTGGTAGGAGCCGCCGCTGTACTGCTCCGTCACGAAGTGCTGGCCGACCCGGTAGGGCACCTCGAGCGTGCCGGCCCGCCACGTCGTGTTCCAGGCGACCCAGGGGCTGGGATATCTCCGGTACGAGATGCCCGATTCCTTGTCGGTCGTCCGCTCGCCGGTGGCCGGCGGCGCGGCGCTCGGCGGGACGACCGGAGCGGCGCTGGGCGGCACGGTGGGCGCCGGGCACATCTGGGCCAGCGGCGGCCGTAGGTCGGCCACGGCGGAGGGTTCGCCGCCGAACGGGTCGCCGTCCGAGGTCAGCACGACGGTCAGGATGACGGCCAGGCCGGCCGCGAGGATCCCGCCCGCGATGCCGCCGAAGATCAACATCTGCCGCCGGCGCCGTCGCGGTCCGTCTCCGCCGGGCGACTCCGGCGGGGCGGGCGGCGGCGGGACCAGCGGGGGTACGCCCGGAGCGGTCACGGTGCCCGAACCCCACGGGCCACCCGGCCGCGACCAGGCGACGGGTGTCTGGGTGTTCTCGGACATCACACCAGTGAACACCACCGATGCGCGCCGCGGGTCACCGACCGAGCGCGGCCCCCGCCTGCGGCTCATAGGTCCGCACCACCGTGGCACCGGCGTCGCGGCCGCCCGCGGGCACATACCAGGGTGCGAAGGCGACGATCAACACCAGACCGAGCCCCAGAACGGCCAGCGCGACCACGATTCCCAGCTCACGCCGGGCGGACACGGTCTGCATGCGGAGCCTCCCAGGGAGTGCCGATTTTCGGCGCAGTCATCTCTAAGACGCCGCGAACGCCAAATCGGTTGCACTCACCCAGCCAAGCTTCACCTAACCCCGGTACCGTAACCCGATGGAAATCGTTTATCCCCCCGTCGTCGGAACCGCCAAGGCGATGTTCCGCATACTCGACCTGCGGATCCAGGTCGAGGGAGCGGAGCACATCCCCGCAACCGGCGGGGCTGTGCTGGCGAGCAACCACGTCAGCTATCTCGATTTCATCTTCTGCGGTCTCGGCGCCCAGCCGGCCAAGCGACTGGTCCGCTTCATGGCCAAGAAGTCGGTCTTCACCCACAAGATCAGCGGTCCGCTGATGCGCGGAATGCACCACATCCCGGTGGACCGCAAGGCGGGCACCGCCGCGTTCCAGGAGGCCGAGACCGCGCTGCGGAACGGCGAGGTGGTCGGCGTCTTCCCCGAGGCGACGATCAGCGAGTCGTTCACGGTCAAGGCGCTGAAGTCGGGCGCCGCGCGGCTGGCCGCGGCCGCCTCGGTGCCCCTGATCCCGATGGCGGTGTGGGGGCCGCACCGGCTCTGGACCAAGGGCCACAAGAAGGAGCTGACGAAGCGGCACGTCCCGGTCATCATCGCGATCGGCGCGCCGATCGAGCCGGCACCGGACGGCAACCCCGACACGACCACGGCCGTGCTGCGCAAGCGGCTCAGCGCGCTGCTGGACTCGGCGCAGCGGGCATACCCGGAGAAGCCGTCGGGTCCGGACGACACCTGGTGGCTGCCGGCGCACCTCGGCGGCACGGCCCCGCGGCCGGAAGAGATCGGCGACGCCGCACCCGCAGGCGCCTGACCTGCGCTTGTGCCCGGTCGGCACGTTACCGCCGACCGGGCAGGGGTGCCCGGACCGGACAAACCGGGCCGGAAACGTCAACGGCGCCGATCCCCGAGGGGGACCGGCGCCGTTGGTCAGCGCAGGGCTGAGATCAGAGCGGCCGGATGTTGGCGGCCTGCGGGCCCTTCTGGCCCTGGGTCACCTCGAACTCGACACGCTGGTTCTCGTCCAGGCTGCGGTAGCCGGAAGTCTGAATGGCGGAGAAGTGGGCGAAGACGTCGGCACCGCCGTCGTCCGGGGTGATGAACCCGAAGCCCTTGTCCGCGTTAAACCACTTCACTACGCCGGTAACCATGCTCGTCTCCTCGACGGTCGATCGTTCCCGACCATTATGGACGGGAACGAGGTAGTAAGACCCGCACTTCGCGGGACTCGTGTCGCCGTACTGATCGCCCGTACCGGAGAAACCCGGGTTACGACAAAGAGCGCCTGGGGCAGAATCCCCACAGGCGCTCCTAGGTACTTGGGAACCAAACTGACAACGCGATGGAGCCTAGCACGACGGAGGGGGTCGGCCGGTGATAGGCGTGCAAGTGGCACAGCAGCTCAGGGACGCGGGGTTGATCTGGAAACCGGGGCCCGGCGACCGCTTCGCGATCCCCGACCGTGACCTGGACGATGCCGTCTTCGTGCTCAGCGAGATGACGATCGAGGTCTACCACGGCCGGGAGGGCCGGCTGATCGCCTTCAACGGCACCACGGAGTGGGCGCTCGACGACGTGGAGCTGGACGAGGCGCTCTGGCTGCCCCACGAGGGGCAGCTGCGCGAGCTGCTGGGCGGGACGCTGCGGGCCCTGCGCCGGGAGGAAACGGGCTGGGAAGTGGAGATCACCCTCCTGGGCGAGGACCGCACCTTCAGGGCCCGTACGCCGGAGGAGGCCTACGCGCGTGCCCTTCTGTACCTGCTTTCGGCCGCCACGTCCTGATCAGCCCGCGGGCTCCGGCACGTCCTCGATCAGAGACGTCAGACCTTCGGCGTCCGGCAGGTCGGCCGGGCGGACGGTGACGCCGTCGCGCACGTAGTGGAAGCCCGCCCGGACCCGCGAGACCTCCACGCCGGCGAGGGCTGCCCAGGCGATCCGGTAGGCCGCGAGCTGCACCGCCGCCGCGGCCGCGTCCGCGCCGGTGGGCCGGCGGCCGGTCTTCCAGTCGATGACGTCGAACCGGCCGCCCGGCTCGGCGAAGACGGCATCGATCCGGCCCCGCACCACCACGCCCGCCACCGTGGTCGCGAACGGCACCTCGACCTCGACCGGGGTCCGGTCGGCCCACTCGCCGGCCAGGAACGCCTCCTGCAGCGCCGCCAGCTCCTCGTCGGCGGCCGCATCGTCGTCGGCCGCGCCGGGCAGCTCGTCGAGGTCCAGGAGCCGCACCGAGCCGTAGCGCTGCTCGAGCCAGGCGTGGAAGGCCGTGCCGCGCCGGGCGTGCGGCGCGGGACGCTGCGGCAGCGGGCGGCGCAGCGACCGCGCCAGGGCCTGCGGATCACGCCGCAGCACCACGAGCTGGGAGACCGAGATGTGCGGCGGCAGGGACACCTCGAGGGGACCGTCGCGCCGGGCCCGCTCGTCGCGCTCCGCGAGCAGGATCGTCGCCTCCCGTCGCCACCGCGCCAGGTCCGGATCATCGAACCCCGCCGGACCGGGACTGTCGCCCGCGTCCGGGCCGATCCGGGCCGCATCCGGGGCAGTCCGGGCCGCGTCCTCGGCCGCGCGGCCGGTGCGTGGGTGGCGGGGCACCGGCGGATCGCCCTCGGTCGGCAGCCCGACCAGGTCGGCGGCCAGTCCGGCCCGGGCGGCGACCTCGGCGTCCGCCGCCGCCAGCTCCACGAAGGCGTCGGCCGTCGCGGCCTCCGGGCTGGCGATCATGCGCCGGATCAGGTCCGCCGCGGCCGCCATCGCCGGCCGCCGGGCGCCCAGCGGGTCCGACGGCCACTCCGCCGTCGCCACCAGCTCCGCGCTCGGGTTGGCCGCGTCCCCCGCCGGCTCCGGCTCCCACTGCTCGACCACCCCGGCGCCCGCCAGGCAGGTGCCCCGGATCTCCTCCAGGAAGACCGAAGGCCCGCGGGCCTTCTTGACGCCGTCGCCCCACCAGTAGCCCGAGCAGAGCAGCAGCCGCCTCGGCCGGGTCACCGCCACGTAGGCCAGGCGGCGCTCCTCGCGCTCGTCGTGCTCCCGCCAGGCCCGGCCGAAGGCGGCGAGCGCCCCCGCCACGTCCTTCTGGTCCTCGGCCCGCGACAGATCCAGCTCGGGAAGCCCGTCGGCGTCGCCCCGCAGCGGGAACGGCAGCACCCCGATACCCATCAGGAAGTGGTCCGACCCACGGGTCATCCCCGGCCAGACGCCCTTGGTCAGGCCCGCGACGGACACCACGTCCCACTCCAGGCCCTTCGCGGCGTGCGCGGTCAGCACCTGCACCGCGCCCTCGACCACGTCCACCTGGCCCGGGGTCAGCCCGCGTTCCTCCTCCTCGGCCGCCGTCAGGAAGGCCAGGAAGCCCGCCAGGGTGCCGCCGCCGGTGTCGCCCGCGTACCGCGCCGCGACGTCGCCCAGCATGTCCAGGTGGCCGCGGGCCAGGCCCGCGTCGCCGGCGCCCCAGCCGCGTACGGCCACCTCGACGTCGAGGCCGACGGTGCGCTCGATGTCCGCGACCAGGTCGGGCAGCGGCTGGTCCAGGCGGTGCCGCAGCTCGGCCAGCTCCCGGCTGTACGCCCGCAGCCGCGCGTAGCCCTCCTGCGAGTACTGCTGCGGCGCACCCAGGTCGGCCATGGCTTCGACCAGGGTGGCGTCGTCGAGCCGGTCCGCGACGATGTCCTCGGGCTGCTCCCCCGTGGTCCCGGCGACCCGGGCCGCGGCGATGGACCGGGCGCGCCGGTGCAGGGCGACGAGGTCGCGCGGCCCGATCCGCCACCGGGCCCCGGTCAGCAGCCGCAGCAGCGCCGCACCGTCCGTCGGGTCGGCGAGGACCCGCAGCGTGCAGACGACGTCGCGTACCTCCGGGGTGTCCAGCAGGCCGCCGAGGCCGACCACCTCGACCGGCAGGCCACGCGAGCGCAGCGCCTCCTCGATCGCCGGGATCTGGCTGCGGACCCGGACCAGGACCGCGCTGGTGGGTCGCTTCTCGATCGGGATGTCGCCGGGCAGGGCGGCGGGCAGCCCGGCGGCCGCGCGCCAGGCGGCGAGCATGGAATCGGCGATCCAGGCGGCCTCGTCCGCGTACGTGTGCAGCAGCGCGCACGCGACCGTGCGCCCGCCCACCCGGTCGGCCACCCGCCGCGCCGGGATCAGCTCGGCCACCCGGGCGCCGGCGGCCCGCAGCGGCCGGGAGAGCGCGTTGGCGACCTGGAGGATCTCCGGCCGGTTGCGCCAGCTGCGGGTCAGGTTGAGCACCCAGGCCTCGCGGCCCTGCGGCCCGGTGAACTCCGCCGGGAAACGGTCGAGGGTGCCGGCCGAGGCGCCTCGCCAGCCGTAGATGGACTGGCACGGGTCGCCGACCGCGGTGACCGGATGCCCGCCGCCGAAAAGCGCGTTGAGCAGCACGACCTGGGCGTGGCTGGTGTCCTGGTACTCGTCGAGCAGCACGATCTTGAAGCGGCCACGCTCGATGACGCCGACCTCGGGATGATCGCGGGCGACCCGGGCCGCGCGGGCCATCTGGTCGCCGAAGTCCATCGCCTCGATCGCGAGTTTGCGCTGGTCGTAGAGGCGGACCAGGGGAAGCAGGGTGAGCCGGTGCCGCTGGCGCAGGAGCATGTCGCCGACGTCCTTGTAGACCCGGCCCGGCAGCGCCTGCACCTCGGCGTAGAAGCGGCCGGTCCAGGCGGCGAGGTCGTCGGGGGTGACCAGGTGCTCGGCGAGTTCGCCGGAGAGGGCGAGGACGTCGTCGGTGACCGTGCCGGGCGCCCGGTTCAGCCCGGTCATCTCGCCCGTGTAGGACCGCACCAGCGAGTCGACGATCTGCCAGCGGGCGGCCTCGGTGAGCAGCCGGGCGGACGGCTCGTAGCCCGCGCGCAGCCCGTGCTCGGTGACCACGCGGGCCGCGTACGAGTGGTACGTGGCGACCGTCGGCTCGCCCGCGAGGGCGTCCTGCCGGCCCAGGCGGCGGACGAGCTGACCGAGCCGGGTGCGTACCCGGTGGGCCAGCTCCCCCGCGGCCTTGCGGGTGAAGGTGAGGCCGAGGATCTCGTCCGGATGGGCGTACCCGTTGGCGACCAGCCAGACCACCCGCGACGCCATGGTCTCGGTCTTGCCGGAGCCGGCGCCGGCGACCACCAGGACCGGCTCGACCGGGGCGGCGATGATCGCGGCCTGCTCCGGGGTCGGCGCGTGCAGGCGCAGCAGCCTTGCCAGCTCGAGCGGGGTGTAGCGCGGGCCGGAGTCGGCCCGGCGGCGGGGCTGTGCGGGGCGGTCGGCGAAGAGACTCGGCTGGGTCACGGCTCGACGACCTGCCGCCCCTGCCCGGAGATCGGGCAGCTGGTCCGGACCGGGCAGACCCGGCACTTCGAGTTGGCGACGGCCGAGAAGGTGGCCGCGGCCATGGTGTCGGCGGTGCGGCGGACCATCGCGTACGCCCAGTTCGGGTCGGTGGCCTCGGCGAGCGGGAGTTGCATCTGCTCGCGGGCCTCCTTGGTCGGGCCGAGCTGGACCAGGGCGGCGCCGCCGCTCTCGTCGCCGAACTCCCGGAACGCGCCGGCGTCGACCGCGGCCTGGTAGCCCGCCAGCTGGGCGTGCTCCTCGACGTCGCCGGCGGAGACGGTGGTGGTCTTGCCGGTCTTGAGGTCGATGACGACGAGGCGGCCCTGCTCGTCCACCTCGAGCCGGTCGACGCGGCCGGTGAGCTGGATCGGCCGGGCCGGATCGTCGAGCCGCACGGTGAACTCGTGCTCGATGGCGAGCAGCCGGCGCGGATTGCGGGCGAGCCAGCGCAGCAGCTTGTCGACCATGCCCTGGGCCCGCTCCTGCTCGGGGCCGGCCAGCCAGCGGGCGGCGAGCTCGATGGCGTCGAAGCGCGCGGCGACGTACTCGACGAGCCGCTCGCGGTCGGCGTTCGCGTCCTCGGCGAGCATCGCCGCGGCGTGCACCAGGTTGCCGACGCCCTGCGCAGGGCCGGCCGGCGCGGCTCCGCCGTGACGTTCCAGCAGCCAGCGCAGGCTGCAGCGCAGGGCGCTCTCCATCGAGGAGGGCGTCACCTTGACGGGCTCGCCCTCCTGCGCCAGCGGCCGGTCGTCGGAGAGCTGCCGCAGGCCCCACCACTCGTCGGGATGCGCGCCCGGCACGCCAGCGGCGGCGAGCCGGGCCAGCTCGGCCGCGGCGGCATGCCGCCGCTCGGGCGTCGCATCCGGCGCGACGACGGCGGTGCGGAGCTCGGCGACCAGCGCGGAGAGGGTGAGGGCCCGGGGCGGCCGTCCCATCGGGAGTTCGAGCTCGTCGTCGACGACCGCGTCGGGAACCGCGTCCGGGCCGTTCGGCGGGGTCTCCCCCGCGCCGGGATCGCCGGGGCCCGTCGCACTCGCGCCGCCGGGACCATCGGGGCCGCGGGGCCCGGGCACGCGGCCGCCGGGCCGATCGCCGGCCTCGCCGGGGCCGGGCTGATCGGGGCCGGGCTGATCGGCAGGGGCGGGCTGATCGGCAGGGGCGGGCTGATCGGCAGGGGCGGGCTGATCGGCAGGGGCGGGCTGATCAGAGGGGCCGGGCTGGTCCCATGGGTCCGGGTCGGGTTCGGTGGGGCCCGGGTCGTCCGGGTCTGTGTGGCCCGGATCCGGCGGGTTGTCGGGGCCGGGGCCGCCGCGCCCGTCCGGCAGGCCGAGTTCGGCCAGGAAGCGGCTCGGCTGCTCCTCGCCGTCGGAGCCGCCGACGCTGGCCGAGGCCACCGCCGTCACGATCAGGCGCTGCCGGGCCCGGGTCGCGGCCACGTAGAAGAGCCGGCGTTCCTCGTCCAGCAGCGCCGAGGTCTGCCCGACCACCGCCGCCGCGCCGGACGCCGCCCGTCCGGCCAGGTAGTCGACCAGGCGTTCCGAGCCGAGCAGGCTGCCCCGCAGCCGAAGGTCGGGCCAGATGCCCTCCTGGACTCCGGCCAGCACGACCACGTCCCACTCGAGGCCCTTGGCGGCGTGCGCGGTCAGCAGGCGCACGGCCTCGCCGCGGTCGGCGCTCGGCGCGATCGAGTCGGCCGGCAGGTCCTGGCCGAGGACGTGGTCGAGGAAGACCTCGGTGCGCGCGCCGGGCAGCCGGTCCACGAAGCGGGCGGCCGCGTCGAAGAGCACCACGATCGCGTCCAGGTCGCGGTCGGCCGCCTCCGCACGCCACTGCCGGGCCCGGCCGCCCTCGCCGCCGGGCTCGACCGGTGCGCCGCGGGTGCTGAGGCCGTACCAGCGTTCGGCGAGGCCGCTGGCCCGCCAGACCGACCAGAGCACCTGCTCGGCGGTCGCGCCGGGCACGGCCGCGGCCTCCCGCGCGGTGGCGATGAGCCGGGCGATGGTCTGCGCGGGCACGGCCCAGCGGCGTTCCACGACGGCGAGCCCGGCCGGATCGCGGAGCGAGTCCAGGAGCAGGTCGCCGGACGGGCGGCGGTCGCCGGCGGCCAGGGCGAGCGCCCGCAACCCCTGCCGCAGCCGCCGCTCGGCCAGCGGATCGGCGCCGCCCAGCGGCGAGTGCAGCAGCGCGACGGAGGCCTCCTCGTCGAGGACGTCGGGCTCGAGCGCGCAGCGCAGCAGGAGCAGCAGCGGCGCGACGGCGGGCTGCAGATGCAGCGGAAGATCCTCCGAATGGGTGACGGTCGGCACGCCGGACGCGGCGAGCGCCCGCTGCATGGAGGGCAGTTGCAGCGTCGTCGACCGCAGCACGACCGCCATCCGCGACCACGGCACGCCGTGCAGCAGATGCGCCTCCCGCAGCGCGTGTGCGACGTAGGAGGCCTCGCTGGTTGGCGACCTGAACGTCCGCACGACGGCCCCGGCCACCACGTGCTCCCCACCGTCGACGGAAGCCACCGGCGAAGCGGCGTCCACGGCGACCTCAGACCCGGCGGGCGGCGCGGCACGCGGACCGGCGGCCGGCCCAGCAGGCGAACCGGTGGGCGGCGCGGCGGGCGGCGGGTGCAGGTGGCGGTGGCGGGTCGCGCCGCGCATCCGCCGGGAGACCCGCCCGGTCGCGCCGAGCAGCGCCGGCTCGGCCCGGTAGCTCGTGTGCAGCGTGACGACCTCGGCCAGCGCCCCCGACGCGGTCCGGAAGCGCTGCGGGAAGGCGCTCACCGCCTGCGGGTCGGCGCCGCGGAAGCCGTAGACCGACGAGTCCGGGTCGCCGAACGCCACCAGTGGCGTGCCGCCCCCCGCCACCAGGGACAACAGCTCGATCTGCGCCGGGTCGGTGTCGGCCAGCTCGTCCACGTACACATACGCCAGGCGGCGGCGCTCGGCCGTGAGCAGCTCCGGATCGTCGGCCAGCAGGCCGGACGCCGCCCGCACCAGCTCCGCCGGGTCGTAGGCCGTCGACCCGCGGGTGGTCGCGTCGCGCAGCGCGAGCACGGCGACGTATTCGCGCAGGAAGCGGGCCGCCGCCGGCCAGTCGTCGCGGCCCAGCCGCTCGCCGAGCCGGGCCAGCTCGACCGGGCCGATCCCGCGCTCGGCCGCCCGCTGCATGAGGTCGCGCAGCTGCTGGGCGAACGCCCGGGTCGGCAGCGCCGGCCGCAGCGCCTCGGGCCAGCGCACGGCGTCCTCGATCTCGGGATCGCCGACCGCCTCGAGCAGCTCGCGGATGATGAGGTCCTGCTCGGGGCCGGTCAGCAGCCGCGGCGAGGGCTCACCGCGCTCGGCCGCGGCCCGCCTGAGCAGCCCGAACGCGTAAGCGTGGAAGGTGCGCACCAGGGGCTCGTGGAAGCTCGACCCGGCGATCCGGGCCTCGATCCGGTCCCGCAGGGCCGTCGCGCCGCGGCGGCCGAAGGTGAGCACCAGGATGCGTTCCGGGTCGACGCCGGAGGCGATCCGCTGCGCCACCGACTCGACTAGCACCGTCGTCTTGCCCGTGCCCGGCCCGCCCACCACGAGCAGCGGGCCGTCGGCGTGCTCGACCACGTAGCGCTGGAGCGGGTCGTCGCGCAGCGCCACCGCGGGGGCGGCGGCACGGCGGACGAGCCGGTACGCCGGCCGGCGAACCGCCCCGGGAGTCGAGGTCACGGCACCAATGAGACCACGCGGGTATGACGGATACCGATCAGGGCGTGCCTATGGAAGCGCGGGTGCGTACCGGCATCGGCAGCCGCCGCACCCCGGGTTGGCCGTGGCCCGCCGGGTCCAGCAGCAGCTCGACCGCCTGCCAGCCGAGCTGGTAATGCGGCAGCGAGATGCTGGTCAGCTGCGGGCGTAGCCAGGCGGCCAGGTCCGAGTCGTCGAACGACAGCACCGATACGTCGCCGGGGATGTCGAGGCCCGCCTCGCGCAGCGCCTGGTAGGTGCCCAGGGCCACCCGGTCGTTGAGGCAGATCAGCACCTTCGGCGGCGGCCCGGCGGCCAGGGCCCTCGTGACCGCCTCGTACGCCGAGTCCGGCCACCAGTCGCATTCGATCGTCCCGGACAGCCGGGTGCCCGCCGCCGCGAGGCCCTCGCGGATCCCGGCCAGGCGCTCGCGGCCGGCGAAGACGTGGCGTGCCGGGGTCCCGACCAGGTGGATGCCGTCGCGGTGGCCGTGTTCGACGACCAGCTCGGCCGCGCTGCAGCCGGCCGCGGCCTCGTCGGGGATGACCGAGTGGTACGCCGGTTTCGCGGCCCGGGTCAAACAGTTGAGCAGCACCACCGGGTGGCCCTTGAGCAGCTTCGGCACGCGCACGTAGCGGGTGAACATGCTCGCGTACACGAACGCGTCGACCTGCCGGTCCAGGAAGTCGGAGATCAGCCTCTCCTCGACGACCGCGTCACCCTCGGTCTCGCCGATGAAGAGCAGGTGGCCGTGCGCGACGGCGGCGGCGAGGCCGCCGTGGATCGCGCGGCCGGCGTACGGGTCGGACGCGAGCGTGTCGGAGACCAGCGCGATGGTCTTGGTGACCTTCGTGCGCAGGCTCCGGGCCATGAGGTTGGGCCGGTAGTCCAGCTCCTGGGCCGCGCGGAGCACCCGTTGCCGGGCGTCCTCGGAGATTCGCATGTCCACGTGGCGTCCGGCGAGGACGAACGACGCCGTGCTGCGGGACACGCCGGCCCGTTGTGCGACCTGGAGCAGGGTCGCCCGTTGCGGGGGCATGGGAGGAATTCTTCCACGCGCCGGCGAACGGACGGTCGTCGATCCGCGCCTTGAGCGAAACGTGAGCGGCGGTCAGGCCCGCGCGTCGACCGCGTCCAGGGCGGCCTCGACCGAGTCGACCACGACCAGCTGGGCCAGGGCGGGACGGCGGACGAACTCCGTTTCCGCCAGCCGGCCGAGCCAGCTCAGCAGGCCGTCGTAGAAGCCGGACGTGTTCAGCAGGACGATCGGCTTGTGGTGCAGGTCCAGGGTCGCCGTCGTCCAGACCTCGAAGAGCTCGTCCAGTGTGCCCAGTCCGCCGGGCAGCGTGATGAACGCGTCCGAGCGGTCGATCATGATGTTCTTGCGCGCGCCCATGTCCGTGGTCACGATCAGCTCGTCCGCCGCCGTGTCCGCGACCTCGAGATCCACCAGGCTCTGCGGGATCACGCCCAGGGTGTGTGCTCCCGAGGCCCGGGCGGCGTCGGCGACGGCGCCCATCATGCCGACGCGGCCGCCGCCGGACACCAGGGAGTGGCCGCGGGGGCCCAGCGCCTTGCCGAGCTGGGTGGCGAGCTCGAGCCAGCGCCGATCGAGATCGCTGGAGGATGCGCAGAAGACGCAGACGGCCGCCACGTCACCGGGTTCCGTCTTCGGCCTGTGAAACCACGTCCGCGCCCACGATGATCTGCACGGCCTCCTCCACGTCGTCGGTCACCCTGATCAGGTCCATGTCGTTCGGGCCGACCTTGCCGTCGGTGAGCAGCCGCCCCTTGATCCAGTCGAGCAGCCCGCCCCAGTACTCGGAGCCCATCAGGATCACCGGGAAGCGGGTGACCTTGCGGGTCTGCACCAGCGTGACCGCCTCGAAGAGCTCGTCAAGGGTGCCGAAGCCGCCGGGCAGCACGACGAACGCCTGCGCGTACTTCACGAACATGGTCTTGCGGACGAAGAAGTAACGGAAGTCGATGCCGATGTCGACCCAGCCGTTGAGGCCCTGCTCGAACGGCAACTCGATGCCCAGCCCGACGGACATCCCGCCGGCCTCGGTCGCGCCGCGGTTCGCCGCCTCCATCACGCCCGGGCCGCCGCCGGTGATCACCGCGTACCCGGCCTCGGCCAGGGCCGCGCCGAGGTCGGCGGCGAGCTGACACTCGGGGCTTTCGGGGCTGCTGCGCGCCGAACCGAAGACGCTCACCGCGGGCGGCAGGTCCGCGAGGGTGTCGAAGCCCTCGACGAACTCCGACAGGATGCGCAGTGCCCGCCAGGCGTCCTTGGTCTTCCACTCGCTGCGGTGGTGTGAGTCCAGCAGCTTCTCGTCGGCGGTGCTCAGCGGCATCGTTTCATGCCGGAGCGTGACGGCACCGCGATGACGCTCCGGGGGTACGCGCCTGCGACCGTTGGTGCTGTCCGTCATGGCACCCACCGTAGTGCGGACGGTCCGTAACCGGTGAATAACCGGTTGGGTTTCGGCAAGAGGATTGCGACGTCGCGGCCTTTTTGCCAGATTGAAACAACGGACGGTAGCTCTGGAGCGTCTGTACAGTTACGAACCCGCACGGCGCAGACACGGCGCCCGGACTTCGGCCGGGCATCTGGGCAGAGGAGCCACCGTGATGAACCGTTACGAGCGCATGAAGATGCAGCGCCGCATGCAGCGGCGCATCCGGCTGGTGGTCGAGGAACGGCGCATGGCGCTGGCCCTGCCTCCGCCGGCGGTCGAGGCCGCGCTCGACCCGGAGGCCACGGTGGAGATACCGCGCCCGGTCGCCGACCCGGTCTGACCCGCGGGTTCCGGCCGGTCATTCGTACGCGGTCAGCCATCGGTGCAGCGTGGCGGCACCGTCCCGGATCTTGCCGATCTCCACGTGCTCGTCCGGGGCGTGCGCCAGCAGCGGATCTCCGGGGCCGTAGTTGAGCGCCGGGATGCCCAGCGCCGCGAAGCGCGACACGTCCGTCCAGCCCAGCTTCGCGGCCGGCTCCGAGCCGACCGCGGCCAGGAACTCCCGGGCCGGAGCCGCGGTCAGCCCGGGCATCGCCCCGGGTGCCGAGTCGGTCACCTCGAGATCGAAGCCCGCGAATACCTCGTGCACGTGCTCCACCGCCTGCCGCTCCGTACGGTCCGGGGCGAAGCGCAGGTTGACCTCGATCGCACACTCGTCCGGCACCACGTTCCCCGCCACGCCGCCGGCGATCCGGACCGCGTTGAGTCCCTCACGATAAGTACAGCCATCGAGGACGACCGTGCGCGGACGGTAGTCCGCGAGGCGCCGCAGCACCTCGCCGGCCGCGTGAATCGCGTTCACCCCGCGCCAGGCGCGGGCGGTGTGCGCCCGGCGGCCGGTGGTGCGCACCGACGCCCGCAGCGTGCCCTGGCAGCCGGCCTCGACCACGCCGTAGGTGGGTTCGAGCAGAACCGCGAAGTCGGCCTCGAGCCACTCGGGGTGCTCCTGCGAGACGAGATGCAGCCCGTTGAACCGCGACTCGATCTCCTCCGCCTCGTAGAAGAGGTAGGTGAGGTCGTAGCCGGGCTCGGGCAGCGTCGCCGCCAGGTGCAGGGCCAGCGCGACGCCCGACTTCATGTCGGAGGTGCCGCAGCCGTAGATCAGATCGTCGACCACGGTCGACGGGAAGTTGTCGTTGAGCGGGACGGTGTCCAGGTGCCCGGCGAGCACGACCCGCTGCTCGCGGCCCAGGCTCGTCCGGGCCATCACGGTGTTGCCGTGGCGCTCGGTGCTCAGGTGCGGAAGCTGCCGCAACACGTCCTCGACGTGGCCGGCGATGACCTTCTCGTCTCGGGAGACGGACTCGATGTCGACAAGCGCGCGGGTCAGCACGACGGGGTCGACGAGCACGTCAGGGGTCAGCGGGTTGGCCATGAGCCGCACAGTACCGCCCGAACGTGAAGCCCGACCGTGGTACGCGGAGCGAGACGGAACGGACACGGGCCGTGGTTTCCCATTAGGATCCTTCGGGCCGGTGATGGGAGGCGCACACCATGCAGGTCGATACGGCACCGCTCCGGGCGGCCGCCACAAGGCTCCGGGACGAGGTCGCCGAACAGCTCAGACGCGCAGGCATCCAGGCCGGCGGCCCCGAGCGCGACTTCCGGGTCTCGGGCGCATTCGACACGTACACGACGCCGGGCCCGTACCGGGCCGCGGTCGCCGCGTGGGGCAAGGAGCTGGAGGTCCTCGCCGAGGCCGCGCGGCAGCTGGCCGACGCCCTCGACGCGGCTGCCGCCGGCTACGACGCCGCCGACGCGCGCGGCGCCGGGCGACTGGCCGGCACCAGATGAGCGACGACCTGGACCGGCTGCAGGACGCCCAGGACGACATCCACGAGGCGTACGGGATCTGGGGCGCGAACGAGCTCGCCGACGCGTGCCGGGCGGCCGCCGCGGTGCCCGGCTTCGGCGGGGACGCCGGCGAGCTGCGCGCGATCGCGGGCTACTGCGACACCGTCGCGCAGACCGTCGAGCAGGCCCTGGCCGCCGCGGATCCCCTGGTCCGGGACGGCATCAGCCGGGTCTGGGCGGGCGATACCCACGTCGGCGCGGACGCGGCGCTGCGGGCGCTGACCGACGACATGTTCCGGGCGTTGACGGCGTTCCGCACGATCGGCGACCTGCTGCGGCGGCACGCCGAGCCGGTGGAGGGCGAGGGGCCGGACCGCGCCGGCGCCGCCGCGCTGGCGGAGATCGCGACGACCGTCTACTCGATGACCTGGGGCGCACCGCCCAACCTGGAGGATGAGGGCGAGGCGCTGCGCCACCAGCACGCCGGCGCGATCAGCGCGATCGACGACCGGGTGGGGCGGCACATCGCCGTGCGCGACGCGGCGGAGGACCTCGCGACCGCGCTGCACGAGATCGAGGCGCAGGCCCGGACCGGGAGGCTGAGCGACTCGCCGCT
This sequence comes from Actinoplanes sp. NPDC049118, assembly GCF_040648555.1. Classification (NCBI taxonomy): domain Bacteria; kingdom Bacillati; phylum Actinomycetota; class Actinomycetes; order Micromonosporales; family Micromonosporaceae; genus Actinoplanes; species Actinoplanes sp. NPDC049118. The sequence continues at coordinate 238,390 of NZ_JBEZDY010000004.1, read as the reverse complement.
GTCCGCGGTGGACGAGGTGGTGATCGCGGGGGCGGGCTGGACGCGGGCGGCCGGGGCGGGAACGCCGGTGCTGACGGCGGCGATGGACGAGCGCGCGGCGGCGGCCCTGTCGGCGATGAGCGACGCCGACCGGGAACGGATGACCGGCCTGCTGGCGGCGGCGCGCTCCCCGCAGCACCGGGCGTACCTGCTGAAGACGCTGGCGGCGGGGTACCCGGTGGATCAGGTGGCGGGCTTCGACCGGTTGATCGCGGGCCACGGCGACGACCCGGCCTGGCTGGACGAGCACCTGAGCCCGCTGTCGATGGACGGGGAACCCGTACCGGGCAGGGACTTCACGACCTTCGGGGCCGCCGAGTGGGAGCAGGGCGGCTATCCGACCTGCGTGGTGGCGTCGACCGTGACGGCCCGGGCCGAGATCGATCCGCCGTACGCGCTGCGGCTCACCACCGGCGGCCACCCGGGCGATCCGGCCTTCGACAACCCGGCGGCCTTCGCGGACCGGCTGCGCGAGGAGCAGGCGCAGATCTACGACGACGGCCGCAGCTGGTTCCAGGAGCACTTCGGCGGCGACGGGATGACCTCCGGCCAGTCGGCGGCCGTCGCGAACGAGGAGCTCGCCCCGCGCGTCGGCGCCGGCTACGACGACGTCGCGCTCGCCGACACCGCGGCCCGCGCGGCGACGGTGCCCTCGATCGAGCGAGCGGTCGACGAGGGTTACCCCGTCCCGCTCTTCACTAGCGAGAACGGCGAGACGCACCAGCTGATGGTGATCGGCCACTCGGGCGGGAACCTGCAGCTCTACAACCCGTGGGGCTACACCTACTGGATCACGGAACGGGAGTTCGTCGCGGGGCAGGTGAACGGCGTCGATCCCGACATACCGAGCACGCCCAGCTCGGTCCGGCTTCCGGAGAGGGCACGATGACGACCCGCGCGAGTCTCGTGAACGACGAGCAGCTGGCGAGCGTGGAGGTCGCCGCGCTGTTGGCGGACGGCATCCGCCGCACTGGCCCCGCCGGCCGGATCGTCGGCGCGTGCGCGGTCCCGGCGGCGGTGCAGGCCGGCCTGCTGGGGGTGCGGCCGCGGTCGCTGAGCTTCCTGGCCGAGCTCGTGCGCCGGGGCGGCGCCGCCTACGCGGCGCGGCTGCCGGAGCCGCTGCCGACCCCGGAGCAGTCGGCGCTGGTCCGGCCCTGGCTCGCGATCGCCGGCGGGGCGGCCGGCGCCGACGAGCCGTTCGCGCGCTGGCTCGAGGCCGTCGCGGCGATCATCGACGCCCGCGGCGGCGGGCGGTGAGTGCCGCGGTGCGGGTCCTAGTAGGGTTCGCGGTGTGAGTACCGCGATCTCGACCTCGCCCGCCTGGGGCATCGGCCTCGCCACCGTCACCGCAGAGGGGCAGGTCCTCGACACCTGGTTCCCGACCGGTTTCCTCGGCCTCGGCTCCGCCGCGGCGGAGCCGCCGACGCTCCCCGCCGGTCTCGTCGGCCCGAAGGCGCTCACCGGCCTGTCGACCGTCGAGGTCCGGGTCGAGGTCGGCTCGCTTGCCGACCCGATCAAGGACGCCTCGGACGCGTACCTGCGGCTGCACCTGTTGTCGCACCGGCTGGTGCGGCCGAACGAGCAGAACCTCGACGGCATCTTCGGCATGTTGGCGAACGTGGCCTGGACCTCGGCCGGGCCGTGCCCGCCGGACCGGGTGGACGAGCTGCGCCTCATCGAGCGCGCCGCCGGCCGGCACCTCTCGGTCTTCGGCGTCGACAAGTTCCCGCGGATGACCGACTACGTCACCCCGTCGGGCGTGCGGATCGCCGACGCCGACCGGGTCCGCCTCGGCGCGCACCTGGCCGCCGGCACGACGGTCATGCACGAGGGCTTCTGCAACTTCAACGCCGGCACGCTGGGCACCTCGATGGTCGAGGGCCGCATCGTGCAGGGTGTGGTCGTCGGCGACAGCTCCGACGTCGGCGCGGGCTCGTCGATCATGGGAACGCTCTCCGGCGGCGGCAAGGACAAGGTCTCGATCGGCGAGCGCAGCCTGCTCGGCGCCAACGCCGGCATCGGCATCTCGCTCGGCGACGACTGCGTGGTCGAGGCCGGTTGCTACATCACCGCGGGGTCCAAGCTGACGCTTCCGGACGGCCGGGTCGTCAAGGCCCGCGAGCTGTCGGGGGTCAACGGCCTGCTGTTCTGGCGCAACTCGGTGACCGGCGCGCTCGAGGCTCGGCCCCGCAAGGGCACCGGCATCGAGCTCAACGCCGCCCTGCACGCCAACGACTAAGCCGGGCGCAGCGCCTCTGCGGCGGCGGCCTTGACCGCCTCGGTCAGGGCCGTGAGCATCACCGACTCCATGCGCCAGTACTGCCAGTAGAGCGGCACGTCCAGGTGCCGGCCCGGTGCCAGCTCCCGGACCCGGCCGGCGGCGATGTCGTCGCGGGCCAGCCGCTCCGGCACCATGCCCCAGCCCAGGCCCAGCCGGATCGCGTCGACGAAGGCGGCCGCCGCCGGCACGTAGTGGATCGGCGGGTCCGGCCGGCGGTGGGTCTGTGCCGCCAGGAAGCGGTGCTGCAGACGGTCCTTGCGGTTGAGGACGATCATCGGCGAGGTGGCGAAGTCCTCGAAAGCGCCGGGTGCGGCCACCGCCAGGTAGCGCATCACGCCCAGCTTCTCCGCCCGGCAGCCCTGCACCGCCACGTGTTGTGCGGTCACCGCGGCCATGGCGGTGCCCGCGCGCAGCAGGTCCGCCGTGTGGTCCTGGTCGTCCTGGTGCAGGTCGAAGCTCAGGGCCAGGGCGGGCGGGACCGCGGCCAGGGCGGGCAGGAACCAGGTGTGCAGCGAGTCGGCGTTGACGACCACGGCCATCCGGGTACGTCCGCCGCCCGCCGGCGCGCCCCGGGCCGCGTCCAGCGCCTCTCGTTCCAGGAGGGCGACCTGGCCCGCCAGCCGCACGAGCGCCTGTCCCGCCTCGGTGGCCTCGCAGGGCCGGGTGCGCCGGACCAGGACCTGGCCGACCGCCTGCTCGAGGGCCTTGATCCGCTGACTCACCGCGGACGGGGTCACGTGCAGCGCCCGGGCGGCGGCCTCGAAGCCGCCCTCCTCGATCACCGCCTGGAAGGTGGCGAGCTGGATCGCGTCCAACAGAATCCCTAATGCTAATGAAGAATCATTAGCTGGAGTACATCACGCCGCACCCCTAGCGTCGAGGAGTGCTCACCTCCGCGCTGGCCGGCTTCGCCGCCTCCGCCGTGCTCATCATCGCCATCGGCGCGCAGAACGCCTTCGTGCTGCGGCAGGGGCTGCGCCGGGAACACGTGATCCCGGTCGTCGTGACCTGCGCCGTCTCGGACCTGCTGCTGATCGCGGCCGGGATCGCCGGGCTCGGCGCGGCCGTGTCCGCGCGGCCGGCGGCCGTGACGGTCGTCCGCTGGGTCGGCGCCGCGTTCCTGCTGGCCTACGCGGCGCTGGCCGCGCGGCGCGCCTGGCGCCCGAGCGCGCTGCGGCCCACCGACCGGGCGCCGGCGACGCTGCGGGCGACGCTGCTGACCTGCCTCGCGCTGACCTACCTGAATCCGCACGTCTACCTGGACACGGTCCTGCTGCTCGGCACGGTGGCACAGCAGCAGGAGAGCCGCTGGCTGTTCGGTACCGGCGCGGCGGTGGCGAGCGGCGCGTGGTTCGCGGCGCTGGGCCTCGGTGCGCACCGGCTGTCGCCGGTGCTGTCCCGGCCGGCGGCGTGGCGGGCGCTGGACGGCCTGATCGCCGTCGTCATGGCGGCCATAGCGATCACGCTGATCGCCTAGGGGTGTCTCGCGGATGACGCGCCGGATCCGCGAAGGATCTCGGAGATCGGCACGGACTGATGAGATCATCGGGCCGTCGCACCCGCCGAGTGACCTGGGCCGACGTGGCTGCTCGCGGGAGGGCGCTGGGATGCGGAAAACGATCATGGCGGCGGCGCTGGCCGCGGCATTGGTGGCCGGTACGGGCGTGCCGGTGCGGGCGGACCCACCCGATCGGCCGTCGCCGGCCGCGCCCGGCGGGTGGTCCCGCACCGGTGACGTGCTCGCCTGGCGGGCGCCCGCGCGCGTGCCGATGGGCGACGCAGCGGTGGAGTTCCTGGCGGGCGACCGGCCGCTCGGCCGCCCCACCGCGGCGGCCGACGGCCGGACGTTCCGGCTGCGGATCGATGCCGGCGGCCGCCTGGACGACCTGCGGGTCCGCGCCGGCGGCAGGCGCCTGGACGTGATCACCGAGCCGGCGGGCGACCGGTTCGCCGCCGCCGCTCCGCCCGCGCCGCTCCCGCCGAACCCGGCCGACCCCGGCGTCAAGGGGCCACACGCGACGGTCACCGGTGAGTACTCCCTGAGCGGCGTCCGGCTCCCGGGCCTACCGCGGAAGGTCGAGATGCAGGCCGTCGTCGTCGCGCCGAAGGGCACGTCCGGCCGGCGGCCGCTCGCCCTGTTCCTGCACGGCCGCCACTCGACCTGCTACCGCGGCAGCGATCCGGACGGGGTCACGGACTCCTGGCCGTGCGCGCCGGGCCATCGGCCGATCCCGAGCTACCGCGGCTATCTGCAGGCTCAGGAGCTGCTCGCCTCCCAGGGCTACGTGACCGTCTCCATCTCCGCGAACGGCATCAACGGGCAGGACGACAGCGCCGACGACGGCGGCGCGCAGGCCCGATCGTCACTCGTGCGGCTGCACCTGGCCCGCTGGGCCGGGTGGGCCGGCGCCGGACGCGCGAACGCCCCGGCGATCGTCCGGGCCGCACCCCGCGCCGAGATGTCGAAGGTCTTCCTGATGGGCCACTCCCGCGGCGGCGAGGGCGTGAGCCGCGCCGCGATGGACTCGCTCGCCCCGCCACCGGCCACCCAGGACGGATACCACGGCAGGGTCCGCTGGACCATCCGCGGCATGCTCCTGATCGGCCCGACCGTCTTCGGCCACAATCCCGTGCCGGACGTGCCCTCCGCGACCATCCTCCCCGGTTGTGACCGGGACGTCGCCGACCTGCAGGGCCAGGCCTACATCGACGGCACCCGCGGGGTCGGCGCCGGCCGGGCGCTGCACAGCGCCCTGTACGTGATCGGCGCGAACCACAACTTCTTCAACGCCGAGTGGACGCCCGGACAGTCGGCGGCGCCCTCCCGGGACGACTTCGATGCCGGCGACGACCCGGTCTGCTCGGCCGGGCGGGCGGCGCGGCTCACGGCACGCCAGGAGCAGAGCACCGGCGCGACCTACATCGCCGCGGCGGCCCGGCTCATCGTCGGTGGTGACGACCGGGTGCGGCCGCTGCTCGACGGCTCCGGCGTACGGGCGAGGTCGGCCGACCCGGCCCGGGTGCTCAGCCACGCCATCGGCGCCGGGCGTACGCCGGCGATCCTGCCGGCACCCGGCGTGCGCGTCACCGGCGGCCGGATCTGCGCCCAGGTCGGCCGGGCAGGCATGCGGTCCTGCCTGGACCGGCAGCGGTGGACGGCCGGTTCCCCGCACTTCGTGCCGTACCGCGACGTCCGCCCGGAGGCCGGGCGCTACGCCCTCGAACTGGCCTGGTCGTCGGCCGGCACCCCGGTGACCGTGCAGCCGGCGTCGCCGGCCGACCTGACCGGCTCGCGGGCGCTCGCGCTTCGGCTGATCGTCCGGCCGAACACCACCGGAACGCGGCTCGGCGTCGCGGTCGTCGATCCGGGCGGCGCACGCACCACCCTCGGCGACATCAGCCTGAACGGCCTGCCCGGGAGCGCCGGGACGAGGGCCTGGGCGCAGGAGGTCCGGGTGCCGCTCGGCGGCTTCCGGGGCCGGGTCGCGAGGTTCGAGTTCACCCCGCGTACGGCGATCGGGGAGGCGGTGCTCCTCGACGCGTGGGGCTGGCGCCCCGGCACACCGCAGGCCCGGGCGGTGCCGGTGCCGCGCCTCGACCTCGGCGAGATCCGCGGCTTCGAGGGCGACGCGGGCGTACGCGTCCACCAGATCCCGGCCACGGTGACCGGGCGCGGCCACGGCCGGGTGCGGCTCTTCCTCACCAGCCAGGCCGGCGGGGCGTCCGAGGTGACGTCGTGGGTGGCGACCGTGCGCCCCGGCACGCGGGTGATCCCGGTGCCGGTGAGCGTGCGGGGCGACACCCGCTTCGGCTGGGACCGGGAGTACACCCTCGACGCCAAGGCGGTGCGCAACACGCTGATCGGCGACGACCAGGGCGAGTTCCACGTCACCGACGACGACCCGGCACCCGTTGTCACCGTCACCCCGGTCGCGACCACCGTCGCGGAGGGCGGGACGCTGACCTGGAGCGTGCGCCTGTCGGCCACCGCGGACCGGGAGATCTACGTGTTCGGCCGCGTCATCGCGCCGGCCAGGACGCCGGAGCTGTCCTCGATCGACGTGCCCGCGCGGTGGTACTCGGACGCGACCTTCGGCGGGTCACCGCTGCCCGCCCGGCCGCTGTCGAGCGCCTGCGTCGGGCTGTACGTGCTCATCCCGGCCGGCCGGGTGACCGGCTTGCTGACCGTGCCCACCGTGCCCGACGCGGTGGCCGAGCCGGCCGAGTACGTCCGCCTCGACGCGACCGCCTCGGGCCGCTCGGGCCTGCGGACCGTCGGCCGTTTCCAGGGCACGGCCACCGGTTGAGCCGCTTTGCCAACGGCGCCCGGGTCACGCACGATGGCACCGGCGCTTGACCCTCGAGCAGGTCGAGGCGGCAGGGTTCGGGGTGTGGAGAGCAGGATGCACGGCATCGGGGAGATCGCGCGGGCCAGCGGGCTGAGCGTCAGCGCGCTGCGGTTCTACGACGGCGCCGGGGTGCTGGTGCCGGCCGAGGTCGACCCGGCGAACGGCTACCGCCGCTACAGCGACGACCAGGTCCGGGCGGCCCGCCTGGTGGCGGGCCTGCGCCGGGTCGGCATGCCGGTCGCGGACATCACCCGCGCGGTGTCGGAGCTGACCGACCCTCCCGCGGTGCGCAAGCTGCTCGACGAGCACCTGCGCCGGCTGGAGGACGGCCTCGCCGATGCCCGCCGTGAGCTCTCCCGCGTCCATGCCCTGCTGGATCTTCAGGAGACCACCTTGACCAGGATCACCCTGCCCGCCGCCGCACTCGCCGCCGCGCTCGACGCGGTCCGCTTCGCCGCCTCCACCGACCCCGACCTGCCGATCCTCGGCGGCGTGCTGCTCGAGACCGAGGCCGCCGCGCTGCGGATGGTGACGACCGACCGCTACCGCCTGGCCGTCGCCGAGGCCGCCGCCGGGGTCTCCGGGCCGCCGGCCCGGCTGGTGGCCCCGCTGCCGTTCGTCGACGAGCTGCGCGCGCTGCTCGCCGGTGGCGGGGAGGTCGTGCTCGCGCTGAGCCCCGCCGCGATCGGCGCGGACGTCGCCGGGCGCCGCCTCGAGACGGCCCCGCTGGAGGTTGAGTTCCCCGATCACCGCCGCCTGGTGGGCCTCCCCGCGCCTGGCGTTCGGCGGGTCACCGTCGACGTGCCGGCGCTGCGCGCGGCGGTGGACGCGGTACCGGCGGTGTCCCGCGAGCACGACGGCAGGCCGTTCGACCTCACCATCCTGGCGGTGGACCCCGCCGGCGCGCTGCGGGTCGCGCGGGAGCACGAGTGGGCGGCCGACGAGCAGGCACACGTCGCGGTCAACCGCGAGTTCCTGCTGCAGGCCCTGGACGCGGGCGGAGCCGGTCAGCTCGTCCTGGAACTGGACGGGCCGATCAAGCCGCTGGCGGTGCGCGGCGCCGATTCCTTCTCGATCCTGATGCCGGTCCGCCGCTGACCGGCCTGACAGCGGTGTTCGCAGGGATAAGACTGGCACCGTGGATGACATCGCCGCTCGCCGCGCCGCCTGTACCGACTCCTTTCTCGGCAACGGGCTGATCCGGCCGCCGGAGCTGCTCGCGGGGATCGATCCCGACGCCGCGGCGGACATGTACGGCGAGGGCGGCGTCGTCGCCGAACTCGAACGGCATGTCGCCGCGGTGCTCGGGAAGCCGGCCGCCGTGTTCCTGCCCAGCGGCACGATGGCGCAGGGCGCCACCCTGCGGGTGCACGCGGACCGGCGTACCACCCGCACGATCGTCTGGCATCCCTACTGTCACCTCGACCGGCACGAGGGCCAGGCCCATTCGCGGCTGCACCAGCTGATCGGGCGGCCGGTCGGCGACCCCGAGCGACTGATCAGCCTCGACGACCTGTCCGAGGTCTCGGAGCCGGTCGCGGCGCTGCTGCTCGAGCTGCCGCAGCGCGACCTCGGCGGCGCGTTGCCGGCCTGGGAGGACCTCGTCGCACAGACGTCGTGGGCCCGCGACCGGGGCGCGGCCGTGCACCTCGACGGCGCCCGGCTGTGGGAGGCCACCGCCGGATACGAACGGTCGCCCGCCGAGGTGGCCGCGCTCTTCGACACCGTCTACGTCTCGTTCTACAAGGGCATCGGTGCCCTGCCCGGCTGCTGCGTCGCCGGCTCGGAGCAGGACGTCGCCCAGGTGCGGGAGTGGCGGGGAAGGCTCGGCGGCACGTTGTTCGCCATGTGGCCGGCGTCGTCGTCGGCGCTCGGGCTGCTCGACGGCGCGCTCGCCGAGATGCCCGCCCGGCTGCGGCACGCGCGGGCCATCGCGGCCGCGCTGGCCGACGTGCCGGAGGTCCGGGTCGTGCCCGATCCGCCGCAGACGCCGATGATGCACCTGCTGCTCTCGGTGCCCGCCGAGCGCTACCGGGCGAACGCGAAACGCTTCGCCGAGGAGACCGGGCTGTGGGTGTGGCCGAGCGTGGCCGAGACCGGCGACCCGGCGGTGGTGCGGTGCGAGCTGGCGGTCGGGCGCGCGACCCTGCGCCACAAGCCGGAGGCGATCGCCGAGATCCTGGCCGGCCTCTGCCTCTGAACGGGCACCCACGGGAGGGGTCGCTCGCGGGTGGGCAGGTATTTGCGGCCGGGACTCGTAGAGTGAGGCTTGTGACTGACGACACCTTTCCGCTCGGTGACCGCTCGGTACGACGCATCGGCTTCGGCGCGATGCAGCTCGCCGGACCTGGCGCGTTCGGGCCACCACGCGACCGCGACGCCGCCCTCGACGTGCTCCGCAAGGCCGTGGAGCTCGGCGTCAACCACATCGACACGGCTCAGTACTACGGGCCGGACTACGTCAACGACCTGATCCGGGACGCGCTGTCCCCGTACCCGGATGATCTCGTCCTGGTGAGCAAGGTCGGTGCCGCCCGGGACGAGGCCGGGCGCTGGCTACCGGCGATGCGGCCCGAGCAGCTGCGGGCCGGCGTGCACGACAACCTGCGCTCGCTGGGTGTCGACCGGCTCGACGCCGTCAACCTGCGGCTGATGGACGGCGGCCAGGACTTCGACGCCGAGCTGGAGACGATGATCGCCCTGCGCGACGAGGGCCTGATCGCCGGCATCGGCCTGAGCAACGTGTCCCGCGAGCAACTGGTGCACGCGGTACAGCGCACCGAGATCGTCTGCGTGCAGAACGCGCTGAACCTCATCGAGCGCCAGTCCATGTCGCTGCTGCGCGAGTGCCAGGAACTCGGCATCGCGTTCGTGCCGTTCTTCCCGCTCGGCTCGGCGTTCGGCGGCGTGAACCGGGTGCTCACCCACCCCGACCTGATGGACACCGCGGATCGCCTGGAGGCGCTGCCGTCCCAGGTGGCGCTGGCCTGGCTGCTCGACCTGGCCCCGAACGTGCTGCTGATCCCCGGCACGTCCACGCTCGGCCATCTGGTCGACAACATGACCACCCGCCGGGTCCACCTGGACGACGACGCCCGCAAGGTCCTGGACGCGATCACGCTCTGATCCCGCCGGCGGTCCTCAGTCCCGCGGCGGGCCCGGCGTGACCGCCGGCACGGACGAGATCAGGTCCGCCATCACCTGTGCCGCCAGCGCGTGCGGGTCCGGAGGCGCCGGGTAGCGGGCCGCGATCTCCTGGTTCAGCGCGTCGAGCCGCTCCGGCAGCACGACGAGGAAGTCGTCCAGCCCGCGCTGCACCGGCCGCTTCAGGAACGGCGCGACCAGCCCGACCAGCGGCCTCAGCCAGCCGACCCCGCGGGCGGCCGCGCTGGTGGTCACGGTCCAGCGGCCCGGCTCGGCCCGGGCCATCCCGAGCTCGGCGACGGCCCTGCCCCGCGGGTGGGTCACCGTCGCGACCAGCTGCGGTTCCCCGTTCTCGTACGGCGGCAGCCGGCTCGTGTCGATCTGCACCCGCGCGCTGACCATGCCGCTGAGCAGCCCGTGTGATCCCAGCCAGTCGGGCACCTGAAGCAGCACGTCGATCGGCCCGGACGAGAACTCGACCCGCGCCCGGGTGCCTGTGAGGTCGTGGTGGACGGTGAAGCACGTCCGGTCGCGGTCATCGGACTCGAGCGTGATCGCATAGGTGTGCCAGGTCGTCGCCACCCGCCCGGTGGCGCGCGCCACGGCGACCCGGCCGCGTTCCCACTCGGCCGCGGCGAGGGTGTCGGCGTCCTCCAGGCGGGCGGCGACCAGCGCCTCCTCCGGGGTCGGTTCGGGCACGTCGTCCTCGCGGAGCATCAGCCGGTAGGCGGCTCCCGGATGCGGATGCAGGCCGCCGACCACCCGCAGGCCGTCGTGCGGCTTCTCGGTGACGGGGTGCAACACCACCCCGTCGGTGAACGTAAGCGAGCGCCACTGTGCGATCAGCGGCGGTAGCGCGGCCACGAACGGTCTCGCATCGATCGCTGCGACATCCGTTCGACCGCCGAGACGCACCATGTCCGGATCGTAGACCGAGGCGAACCCGGTCGCGCCCTGCGGAGCCGCCCGGTTACCGTCGGGCATGAGTTCTCCACGGCAGTACGACCAGCTCGTCGGCGAGGCCGTGGGCGTTCCGGTCACCGGTTGGGAATTCGCCTGGCTGGACGGCCGCGCGGTGGGCTCGGACCCGTCCTGGTCCTATCCGGACCTGGCCCGGCCGCTGCTGCGCCGGGCCGGCAGCCTGCTGGACCTCGACACCGGCGGCGGTGAACTGCTGGTCGAGCTCGCGCCCCTGCCCGCGCACTCCGTGGCGGTCGAGGGCTGGGCGCCGAACGTGGCGGTGGCACGGGACCGGCTGGCCCCGTTCGGGGTGGCCGTGGTCACCGAGCTGCCCGGCGGCGAGGAGGAGTTCGACGTCGTGCTGAGCCGGCATGGGCGGCTGCCCGCGGAGGACGTCGCGCGCCTGCTCAAGCACGGTGGCACGGTGCTGAGCCAGCAGGTCGGCAGCGACGACCTGGCCGACCTGAACGCGGAGCTGGGCGCACCTCCGCCGTACGCGACGAGCTGGACGGCGACGGGCGCGGTCGCGGCGCTGCGGGCGGCGGGGCTGCGGGTGACGGACGTGCGCGAGGAGCGGCCGCCGCTGACCTTCCACGACATCGGCGCTCTGGTCTATCAGCTGCGGGCCGTGCCGTGGCAGGTCCGGGATTTCACTCCGGAGCGGTACGACCGCGCCCTGCGCCGGATCGACGCGACCATCCGGACGCAGGGCCACTACACGGTGACCGCTCACCGATTCCTCGTCCAGGCGATACGCGATTAGCGCACGTCACACCCCGGAACATCGACGAATGGTCACAAAATGATTGCCTAACATCGATGCGGCGGCGGTTTTTTGTAGGTAGTGTCCGGCATGAACCGACCACTCGGGGGAGGGCCATGGCTACCTTCAGTCGTGAAACATCCCAAGACACCCTGCAACACGTAACCCAGGCAGCCGAGCACATCACCGGCATCTGCTTCAAGACCGGACCACCGAGCCGGATCGGCGTCGAACTGGAATGGACCGTCCATCGAGACGGGGCACCGGCGGTCTATGTCGAGGCCGCCGAATTGCGTTCAGCCCTCGGCACTCACGCACCACCCGCACTAGGCAGCACCCACCCCGGTGATCCGTTACCCGGCGGTGGCACGGTGACCGTCGAGCCCGGCGGCCAGGTCGAGATCTCATCGGCACCGGCCGGCTCCCTCACCGAATTGCACGAAGCCCTCAGCACCGACCACGCGCGGCTCAGCGCCCTGCTGGCACGCTCCGGCCTGGTTCTCGGCGAGCACGGCCTGGATCCGCACCGGCCGCCGAGACGCATCCTGCACACCCCGCGGTACGCGGCGATGCAGCGGCGGTTCGACGCCGCCGGCCGGCACGGCCACACCATGATGTGCAGCACCGCCGGCCTGCAGGTCTGCCTCGACGCCGGCCCCGCGGACCGATTACCCCAGCGCTGGAACGCCCTGCACGAGGTAGGGCCCGCGATGCTGGCCGCGTTCGCCACCTCGGGGCGCCATGCCGGGCGCGACACCGGCTGGGCGTCGGCCCGGATGGCCACCTGGTACGGCATCGACCCGCGCCGCACCCGGCCGGCCGACGGTCCGGGCGACCCGGCCACCGGCTGGGCCCGCTACGCGCTCGCCGCGCCGCTGCTCTGCGTGCGGCGCGACGCGGATCGGTGGGACGTGCCGCCCGAGGTCACGTTCGCCGACTGGATCGACGGGGCGCTGCCTGGCCCGCCGGTCGTCGGCGACCTCGACTACCACCTCAGCACGCTGTTCCCGCCGGTACGCCCACGCGGCTACCTGGAGGTCCGCTATCTCGACGCGCAGCCGGGTGGGGAGTGGATCGCCCCGGTCGCCGTCCTGGCGGCCCTGGTCGCCGACGACGCGATCACCGACGCGGCCCGCGCTGTCGCGGCGCCCACGGCCGGGCGCTGGGTGCCCGCCGCCCGGCACGGCCTGGCCGACCCGGTCATCCGCGCCTGCGCCACCGAGCTCTTGGATCTCGCCTGCCGCCACCTCGACGGCACCGGCCTGTCGCCGGTCGTCCGTGACGTGGTGACCGACATCGTCGATCGGCGCCTGGATCGCGCCGGTATCAGGAAGGACCCGCACCGATGACCCAGGATCTCCGTCTCGCAGTCGCCGCCGAAATGGAGCGTGCGCGCGCGCGAACGGCCCTGCTGACCGATGCCGTCGACGACCCGGATCTCGTCCAGCAGCACTCGCCGCTGATGTCGCCCCTGGTCTGGGACCTCGCGCACGTCGCCAACCAGGAAGAGCTCTGGCTGGTCCGGGACGTCGGCGGCCGGGAGCCGGTGCGCCGCGACATCGACGAGCTGTACGACGCCTTCAAGCACCCGCGCGGTGACCGCCCGGCGCTGCCGCTGCTCGGCCCTGCCGAGGCCCGCGCCTACGTCGGCCAGGTACGGGACAAGGCCCTCGACGTGCTCGACCGGGTCCGGCTCGACGAACGGCCGCTGGTCGCGGACGGCTTCGCCTTCGGCATGATCATCCAGCACGAGCAGCAGCACGACGAGACCATGCTCGCCACCCACCAGCTGCGCGCCGGCGCGCCCGTGCTCGACGCCGACCCGCCCCCGGCCGCCCGGCTCGGCGTCTCCGGCGAGGTGCTGATACCCGGTGGCCCGTTCACGATGGGCACCGACACCGAGGCGTGGGCTCTGGACAACGAACGCCCGGCGCACACCGTCGACGTGCCCGCGTTCCTCATCGACGCGGCGCCGGTGACCAACCTCCGCTACGCGGAGTTCATCGCCGACGGCGGGTACGACGATCCGCGCTGGTGGAGCGGGCCCGGCTGGGCCCACCGGCAGGCCGCCGGGCTGACCGCGCCGATGCACTGGCGGCGCGACGGCGACGGCTGGGCGTACACGAGGTTCGGGCGCACGGAGCGGATCGTCGCCGACGAGCCGGTGGTGCACGTCTGCTACTTCGAGGCGGAGGCGTTCGCGGCGTGGGCCGGCCGCCGGCTGCCCAGCGAGGCCGAGTGGGAGAAGGCCGCCCGCTTCGACCCGGCGAACGGCCGGTCCCGGCGCTACCCGTGGGGTGACGACCCACCGGAGCCGCGGCACGCCAACCTCGGGCAGCGCCATCTGTCACCCGCGCCGGTCGGCGCCTACCCGGACGGCGCGTCGCCGCTCGGCGTGCACCAGCTCATCGGCGACGTCTGGGAGTGGACCGGATCGGGCTTCGACGGCTATCCCGGCTTCGCCGTGTTCCCCTACGCGGAGTATTCGCAGGTCTTCTTCGGCGGCGACTACAAGGTGCTGCGCGGCGGATCGTTCGGCACCGACGCGGCCGCCTGCCGCGGAACGTTCCGCAACTGGGACCACCCGGTCCGGCGGCAGATCTTCAGCGGGTTCCGTTGCGCCCGGGACGCCGGTCCCGGCGCTTGCTGATGTGCCGCCACCTGGCCTATCTCGGACCAGACGTACCGCTCTCGCACCTGCTGTTCGAGGCGCCGCACGCCCTCGTCCGGCAGGCGTGGGCGCCGCGCGACATGCGTGGCGGCGGGACCATCAACGCCGACGGCTTCGGCGTGGGCTGGTATCCGGGCCACGACGCCGCGCCGGTGCGCTACCGCAGCGCCGCGCCGATGTGGTCCGACGCCGCGCTGCCGGCGCTGGCCGCGCACACCGCCGCGGCGTGCCTGCTCGCCGCGGTCCGGTCGGCGACGGTCGGCATGCCGGTCGTGGAGACCGCGGCGGCGCCGTTCGCCGAGGGCCCGTGGCTGTTCAGCCACAACGGGGTCGTCGCCGGGTGGCCCGACTCGCTCGGCGGGCTCGCCGGGCTCCTGCCGGTACGCGACCTGGTCACCCTCGACGCACCCACCGACGCCGCCCTGCTCTGGGCCCTGACCCGGCACCGGCTCCGCGCCGGGGCGGCGCCGGGCGAGGCCGTCGCCGCGACCGTCGCGGAGGTCTCGGCCGCCGCGCCCGGCTCGCGGCTCAACCTGCTGCTCACCGACGGCCGGCAGATCGCCGCCAGCGCCGCCGGGCATGCCCTGTCCGTACGGGCGGACGCCGCGTCCGTACTGGTCAGCTCCGAACCCATCGATCCCGGACCGGCCTGGCAAGCCGTGCCGGACGGCCACCTGCTCGTTGCCACGCCGTCCACGCTGGACATCACCGCCCTAGGGAGATCATGACCCCGCTGGAGATCCATCTCGACGATCAATACCTCGCCCGGACGCTGCGCACCGACGTGGCCACCGGCCTGACCGCGACGCCCAAGTGGCTGCCGCCCAAGTGGTTCTACGACGCCCGGGGCAGTGAACTGTTCGAGGACATCACCCGGCTGGCCGAGTACTACCCGACCCGGACCGAGCGGGCGATCCTCGCGGCCCGGGCCGCCGAGATCGCCCGGATCACCGACGCGAAGGCGCTGGTGGAGCTCGGCTCCGGCTCGTCGGAGAAGACGTGCCTGCTGCTGGACGCGCTGCTCGAGCACGGCACGCTCGGCGCGTTCACCCCGCTCGACGTCTCGTCGGCCGCCCTCGGCGACGCCGTCGACCGGCTCACCGCCCGCTACCCCGGCCTGGCCGTACGCGGGGTCGTCGGTGACCTCACCCGTCACCTGGCGCACATCCCGGACGGCGACAACCGGATGGTCGCGTTCCTCGGCGGTACCGTCGGCAACCTCGTGCCCGCCGAACGCACGGAGTTCCTGGACGCGCTGCGTGCCGTCCTGCGCACCGGCGAGTGGTTGTTGCTCGGCACCGACCTGGTCAAGGACCCGGAGATCGTGGTGCCGGCGTACGACGACGCGGCCGGGGTCACCGCCGACTTCAACCGCAACGTGCTCCGGGTGGTGAACCGGCAGCTGGGCGCGGACTTCGACGTGGACGCCTTCGCGCACGTCGCGCTCTGGGACGCCGAGCACGAGTGGATCGAGATGCGGCTCAGGGCCACCTCGGCGCAGCGGGTGTACATCCGCGACCTCGACCTGACCGTGGAGTTCGCGGACTCCGAGGAGTTGCGCACCGAGATCTCGGCGAAGTTCCGCCGCGCCGCGCTGGAGGCGGAGCTCGCCGCGGCGGGCTTCGCGCTGCGGCACTTCTGGACCGATCCCGCCGGGCTGTTCGCGGTGTCCCTGGCACAGGCCGACTAGCCGGCCGATCGCGGCCGGGCCGGTCTGCGGAGCCGGATCCGGCCCGGCCGCGAACGAGCGGGCGGGCGTGAGGATGTGCCGAAAGAGGCTAGAAGTTTTTGCTTCTTTCGCCGATGACGCATCGGAGCGACGCTCACGAAACTGGACAGATGCCACCTCAACGGCCCGACCCATGGTACGACCCGCAGCGGCGGCACCGGCACCGGATCCGCGGGCGGGACAAGGCCGAGTTCATCATCGCCACCCTGCTGCTCGCGGGCCTGCTCGTCCTCCTGGCGGTCAGCGTGGCCCGGGACACCCCGCACGCGCCCGGGTCCCCGCCCAGCCTGTCGCCGCCGTAGTCCTACGCGGCGAACGCCCGGATCGACCTGCCATCCGTGGTGAACAGGCGCCCGCCCGCCACCACGACGTGATCGACCGCCGCGCCGAACCGGCGGCCGGGCGCCGCGGTCCCGCCGCTCACCGGCGACACGATCGCGAGCGCGCGGCCGCCGGTCGCGTACAGCAGCCCGCCCGCGCGGACCGGCCGGCCCGGCTCGGCAAGCGCCCGCCTCCACAGCCTGCGGCCGTCGGCCACCCCGTACGCCGCCAGCCCCGGGCCCGCGGCGAAGACCCGCCGCCCGTCGCAGGAGAGGCTCTCCACGGTGGACCGGACCGACCACACGACCTTCCCGGTCCGCGAGTCGACCGCGCTGAAGCCGGCGTCCCCGCGGGCCAGGAACCGGTCCCCGGCCGGTGTCGAGCTCAGCGCTGACCAGGCCCGCCCCGAACGCCAGCCGACCGCGCCGCTGCGCAGCGACACCGCCTGGGTGCCGAAGGTGCCGTTCGTGCTCGCCAGCAGCACCCGGGCGGACGCCACGACCTCGCCGGCCAGGTCGGCGGAGTTGCGGGTCCACAGCCTCCCGCCGTCGGAGACCCGGTACGCGACCACCTGATTGCGGTCCTCGTCGCAGACGTGGCAGAAGCCGTGCGTCACCAGCACCCCGGAGCCCGCCACCAGCTTGTCGACCGTGCCGCTCTGCCGGGACCGCCAGACCGGCCGGCCGGTGCCCAGGTCCAGCGCGGTGATCGTGCCCTCGTAGTCGCTCTGCGAGTGGCAGCTCGTCTCGGTCGCGATCACCAGGCCGTCCACGACGGCCAGCGTCTTGCCGAGGTAGCTGAAGCCGGTCTCCAGCCACAGCCGACGCCCGGTCCGCACCTCCCGGGCGCCGACGCCGCCGTTCTCGAACATGATCACGCGCCCGCCGGCGACCAGCGGCGGCTCCGGCGTCGTCTCGCAGCCCTCCAGGCCGGGCCGCGGCGTCGCCGTCCAGCGCAGCCGCAGGTCGCCGACCGTGCCCAGGTTGAGCGCCGACTCGTACGGGTTGTAGGCGGTGTTGCCGGGCCCGTGCCCGTCCTGCGTCCAGGCGGAGACAGGGACCGCCGCCCGCGCGGGCACTACGGCGACGGCCGTCATGATGGCGGCGACGCCCAGCACGGCGCCCGCCAGCCGCTTCCTCGTGTTCACACGCACCACTATCGGACCCGGGAACCGGGCGCAGGCGGCTTCGCCCGAACGCCACCCGACTCGCGCCCTCGCCGCGTGGCCGCATCCGTAACTAGGGTGCAGGCATGACGCGAGTGTTCGGCGAGGTCGCCGCGATCTACGACGAGGCGCGCCAGGGCTACCCGGACGATCTGCTCGCCGCCGTCACCGGCTACCACGGCGGAGTGCCCGCCTCGGTCGCCGACGTCGGCGCCGGCACGGGCAAGGGCACGGGACTGCTGCTCAGGCTCGGCGTGCCGGTGACGGCCGTGGAGCCGGACCCCCGGATGGCCGCGGTGCTGACGCGCAAGTTCCCGCAGGTCGAGGTGGCGAACGCGGCCTTCGAGGACTGGACGCCACCGCCGGGCGGCGTCGGCCTGCTCGCCTGCGCGACGGCCTGGCACTGGATGGACGAGCGGACCCGCGAGCGGCGCGCCCGCACGGCCCTCGTGCCGCGCGGCACGCTGGCGGTCTTCCACAACAGTCACGGGTACGCCGTACCGCGCCAGAAGGACGCCATCGACGCCATCCACCAGGCGATCGACCCGACCCCGACGGTGGACGACCGCGAGGTCGCCTGGGCCCGCGGTGGCATCGAGCGGAGCGGCCTGTTCGCGGACGTCGAGGTGCACGAGTGGCACCGTCACCCGGTGCTGACCACGGAGCAGTACCTGCGGCTGCTCCAGACGTTCTCGACGTTCCGCAACCACTCGGCGCGGGACCGGAAGACGGTGGTCGCCAACCTGAGCGCGGCGATCGACGGCTTCGGCGGCGCCGTGGAGATGGACATCCACACCGTGCTGGTGCTGGCCCGCGCCGCCTGAGCCGCGCGGGTTATCGTTGACCGCGGCCCCCGCCGTCCGGTGCACGCCCCCGGACCGCGGACCTTCCCGGATCTGACAGAACCGTCGGCCGGATGCCTCTTTCAGGTGACGACATCGTCGTTCAGCCGACCCCGTTAGGGATCAGACGAAGAAAAATGCGTGTCGCGAGGAAATAAATCGCCTCCGGAAACCTCGCGTCAGCCCTATGCGAACGGCGCTGAAAGGACCGCCGGGCGGGTCCGATCCGTTTACCCGACTTGAGATCATGCGGTGGCACTGCTAGGCGCGGCATCCTGCCAGGCGGACAAGGGCGATGCCGCGTTACCGCAGGTCGGTCGACCCTCGATCCTGGACGTTCCCCGTCAGCCGATCGGATTAGGCCCGTCGGCGCGACCCGGCTGTATCGCGGTATCGGAGAGGGCGAACGGAAGCACTATCGCGGCACCGCGGCGAATCCGCCATCTTTGTCGCAGCGCCGGATCGCCGCGCCGGCTCGGCGCCACACCCAATCGACAGAGACGCCCGGCATCGACTTTCCCGCGACATTGCGGAGGTCGCAGCCGGGCCGTTCCAGGAGGACCACCATGGGCAAGACCACCAAGCGCACCGCCACCATCGCGACAGCCGTCGTCCTCTCGGTGGGCGCCGGGACCGCGGCCTTCGCTTTTGCCAGTGGATGGTTCCAGGGCGGTGGCACGGCGAGCGCCACGTCGGCCACCATCCAGAACGTGACCACGACGGTCACCATCCCGAGCAACAACCACCTGTTCCCCGGAAAGTCGGTAAACCTCACCGGCGACATCACGAACCCCAACGAGTTCAAGGTCAAGATCAACAGCGTCTCCATCACAGGCGTCACGTCGACCAAGGACGGCGGCAGCAACACCGGCTGCGTCACCAACACGGCCGACCTCTCCGCGGTCCTGACCGGCAGCGCGCCGGAGCTCAACGCCGGGCAGACGTTGAACAACAGGACGTTCGGCACCCTCACGATGGGCCAGAACGCGGCGGCCGCCTGCGCTGGCAGCACGATCACCGCGACCCTGACCTTCGCCGGCGAACTCATTCCCTGATGCACCGCGGCGGGGTGGGCGACCGGTTCCACCCCGCCGCCACGTCGTGGCACGGACGGGATGAGGAGACCATGAAGAGATGGCAGCAGGCACTCGCCGCGGCGGCGGTCCTCGCGGGGCTGATTGCCGCGACCTCGCCGTCCGGCGGTGGCACGGATGAGCAGCCGATGGTCATCGCCTCGATGCACGGCGGCAACCGTGCCGAGCCGGTCTATCTCATCCTTCGTGGACAGTTGAGCGGGCTCTACCCGGGAGCGGTGAAACAGATCAAGGTGACCCTGGTCAACGACAGCCGCTACCCGGTCAAGCTCCACCGGCTGACCGGGAAGCCGGTGACGTCGTCGCGACGGGAGTGCCGCCTCACGCCGGCCAACCTGCGCGTGCTCGACTACCGGGGACGCCTGCCGGTGACCATCCGGCCGCACACCCGGCACACGCTCGCCGGGTCGCTTCCCGTCGCGATGCCGACCGGGGCGACGCCCAAGTGCTCGAACACGCACTTCACGATCCTCGTCTCCGGCGCCGGCAGCAGGCGGCACCGATGAGGCGGCCGAAGCGGACCGTCCTGGCGCTCGGGGTCGCCCTCACCCTGGCGATCGGCGGCACCCTGGCGGCCAACGCGACCTGGTCGATCCCGGGCAGGTCCACACCGGTGAAGCTCACGGCGGCGCAGATGCCGCGCGGTCCCAAGCCGGACGTCACCAAGGAGGGCGGCTCGGCGGTCGTCACGTGGTCGGCGCAGGAGATCGTGCCCGGCGTGGCGATGCGCGGCTACATCGTCACCCGGTACGACGCCGACGACGAGTCGTCGCACGAGGCGTTCGCGGCGATCCCGGGCACGACCCTCACCGACGCCGACGTGCCGGCCGGGAAGTTCTACTGGACGGTCACGCCGAAGTTCGCGGCCTGGACCGGCGAGGAGAGCAAGAAGAGCGAGAACGTGAAGTTCTCCGCTCCGGCCGGCTCCGCCCGGACCGCCGTGGTCGCCGTCCCGTCCGCTACCGGCCCGGTCGCGCCGACCGCCGCCGCTACCCAGACGGCCGGTGGCGGGGATGAGACGGCAGACCCGCCACCGGCCCCGGCCGCCACCACCGAGGCGCCCGCGGAGACCGTCCCGGTCCCGGCGCCGGTCGTGACCACCACGCCGCCGCCGACGGCGACCTCCGCGCCCGCACCGGACGTGAACACCCCGCCGAAGGGCGGCGGCAAGAAGTAGGCACCCCGAGTTCCCGTAGCCCTCAGCGTCGATAAAGGCGTCGGGGGCTACGTGCGCGTCTCTCACTCTCCGTCACCGTGCAACACGGACGGATTAGGCCGTACTGACGGTCGGGATTCCCTGTATTCCTGAACACAACGGACGGTCGTCCGATGCCGGGCGGCCCCGCCGTGGGTCATGGTTTTCGAGCAGTCAACGAACTCACAGAAGAGACCGCCGACGGCGGATCCACATATGAGCGGCGCTCGGAAAAGGGCGGGCGGCGGGGACAGTGACCGTCGCAAGTTTGGTTTACCGGGCCCGTGGTGCTAGCGGCGACGCGTTTCCACTTGAGCTCGGTTTAGCGCGTTACCGCAGGTCAAGCGCGTGCCGGCTTTCACATTCCGGCGTACCTCGTGCGGGTTAAGCCGGACAGACCCTCCTGTCCGATTTATGCGCGGGCAACGGCGGACGGATTCCCGATCACGGGGACGCACATTTTCCGGAAATGTAGTAGACGCTCCGGTTTTCGCCACCGCACCACCGCAGGAGGAAGCTCCGAATGCGCAAGCTCAGCAGACGGCCAGCCGCCGCTTCACGCACGATCGGCGCCGCCGAGGTCTCGCGGTGATCCGCGACCTGCCGGCCGCGCGCGAGGTGCATACCCGGCGTGACGGCACGTCCTGGCGCGACGGCGACGGGGAGGCGTCCGAGGGCGTGCACGCCACACCGGAGAGGACGATCGAGGTGGATCTCGACGACGAGCCCACCGCCGACCTGCGCGGCCGCCGCCGCGGCTGGCTGCACCGGCTCGATGCGCGTACCCGATCGATCCTGACCGGGGCCGCGGCCGCGGCCGTGATCGTCAATGCCGGCGCGGTCTGGGCCTACTGGCGCATCACCGACTCCGAGACGGGCCGGGCCACCGCCGGAACCGTCGTGGAGATGAACCTGCGCGCCCGCTCGGACCTGAACAAGGCGCTCGAGCCCGGCGGCACCGGAAACCTGACCGTGACGGTCACAAACGACAACGACTTCCCGATCCGAATCACCTCGGTGTCACCGGGCCAGGGCAACGTGATCGCGGACGACGAGCACCGCGAGGCCGGCTGCGCGAACACCGGCGTGATCGTCGCGCAGAACTCGGTGAAGGTGCGGTGGGAGGTCCCCCGCAACACCGTCGGCGCGTTCACCATTCCCGACGGCCTCGCGATGGGTCCCGACTCCGACAAGGCCTGCGCCGGCGCCACCTTCGTGGTCCCGGTGCTGGTGTCCGGCCTGGCCGGGCGCTGAGGCCGGCCATCACGGCGGCGGCGGCGATTGCGCGCCGCCTCCGCCGCACCTGATGCCCACCGGGCGACCATCGGGTTGCCCGGGCGGCGCCTCCGCCGGTAACAGAGCGTGGGCCTGGCAGTGCGCCGGAGTGAAATCGTAGCGCCGAAATGCAAGTTGCACTACGCCCGCAGGCTATCCACATTGCGCAGCGTGCCTGCGGCGGCCGGATGGCGCTCGATCAGCGGGATCACGGGCAGCGGCGGCATCGGGCTGCCGGCCACCGAGTCGTAGAGGTGTGCGCGGGCGCGTTCGATCGCGACGCCCGCGATCTCCTCGTCCCTCGAGGCCTTGCCGATGCCCTCGGCCATCACCCGCGAGGTCGCCTCCGCGTACCGGCGGACGTCCTTGAGGATCTGCTCGTAGCCGATCGCCGCCTCGTGTTCGCGGCCGCGGGCCTCCCGCGCCTCCGACCGCTCGTACGCGTTGCCGTGCGAGACGAACTTCAGGCCGACCGCCGCGCAGTCCAGGGCGATCAGCAGCAGCGCGATGCCGAGGTAGAAGGCGCCGATGCCCCAGAAGTCGGTCTTCACCAGGTACCACATCGCCTGCGTGCGGGCGCCGAAGCCGGCGTCCGCCCGGATCACCGTCGCGTTTAGCGACCGCGCACTGGCGATCTTGGCGGTCAGGTCCGCCTGCTCGGCGGCGCGCGCGGTCCGGGCGGCCTTCTGGGTGTCCTGCAGGCGGGCGGCCTGCGCGTCCAGCTTCGTGGCCTGGTCGTCGAGGTGGCGGGACCGCTGCACCAGGGTGTCGCAGAAGCCGCCGGGCGGGCAGCCGGTCCTGCGGGACGCGCCCTTGCCCTCCGAGTCGGCGATGGCCTGCTCGTACAGCTTGCGGGCGTCCCTGCGCTTCTCGGCCGCCCGCGTGTTCAACGCCTGCACCAGGCCGTCCTCGGCCACCGTCTGGTCCTTCAGCTCGCGCAGCCGGTCGTCGTACGCGGCGATCGCCCCGCTGCCCTCGGCCGCGCTGATCTGCTCGTTGTGCACCTCGTTGAGCCGCGCGTCGATCTCCGCCTGGTAGCGGGCCAGCATCAGGGGCTCCGTGATGATCACCGCGAAGAGCAGGGCCAGGGCGATGCGGCCGGCGTACAGGCCGATCGTGGGGCGGCGCAGCAGGTCCTTGGGGTCGGGTGACTCCAGGCGTTCGTAGTTGATCGCCACCCGCCCGACCACGGCACGGTCGTACGCGACCACCCCGATCGCCACCAGCGGGCCGACCAGCCACCGCCACCACGGGTGCGAGTAGTTCGAGCTGGCGTCGACGAAGGCCGCACCGCCGACGGTCGCGTACACGAAGTAGAGCACGATGAAGACGCCGATGGAGTTGTAGAGCACCCGATCGGAGTGGGTCGTCACGCTGTCCGGGTTCACGTTGGCGATCCGGTGCAGGACGCGACGGGCCATGGTGCCGAGTCTCGCCCATCGCAGCGGCGTGTGCGGCCGAAACGGGTGGATCACGCGGCACCGCGGGCCTCGGTACCGCCGCCTCCGGACCCGGCGTGGCGGGATCCCGGAGGGCTAGGACGAGCCCTGTGCCGGTTTCAGCGCCGTCGGCTCGGTGATGGTCACCCGGACGATCACCGCGGCCTGCACCGTCTGCCGCTGCGGGTCGACGTCGAGCTCGAGATCGGCCTCCGGCGCACCACCGAACGCGGCCATCCGCATCATCGGCTGCGCACCGCCGCCCGTGCCCTCGTCGAGGATCTCCACCAGCCGGTCCACCTCGGCGCCGACGGCCTCGGCGTACTCGCGGGCGCGGCCCAGCGCGTCGGCGATCGCCGCGCGCCGCACCTCGGCACCCGCCCGGCTGCCCGGCCGCAGCTGCCACCACGGCCCGGAGACCGAGACCTGGTCCTGATCGGCCAGGCGCAGCAGCAGCTCGCCGAGGACCCCGAAGTCGGTGACGGTGACCGTGGTCGTGACGCTCCCCGAGTACGCTGCGACGCGCTCGCCGCCGCCGCGCTTGAGCTCGGGACGCACCTGCACCCCGCTGGTCTCGCGGCGCTCGATGGCGTCCGCGAACCCGTCGAGGTGGCCGCGCAGCGCGGCGGCCCGCTCGGTGAGCCGGGTCAGCGCGGTCTGCCGGTCCCGGTCGCGGGCGGACGCGGTCACGGAGAAGACCGCCAGCTCGGGCGGCACCTCGCGGGTCGCCTCACCGCGAACGACGATCATCGGTTGCTCGGCCATGCCCCGACGCTACCCGCCGGCCCGGCGCGACCGGACGATCAGAAACACCGCGACCGGCACCGCCGCCAGCAGCAGCACCAGCCCCGCACCCACGATGACCAGCGGCGGAATGCCGTCGCCGTCGTCGTCGGCCGGCGTTGCCACGGCAACGGCCGCCGGGGCGTCCGTCGCCGGCGGCGCGGCACTGGCGCTGGGCCTGGGCTGCGCCGCGGTGAGCGCCGCGAGCAGATTCAGCTGGCCGTTGCCGTAGTAGTCGTCCCGGCCCTTCGCGCCGCGGTCGATCGCGGTGCCGATGAGCCGGTCCACCACCTCGGCGGCGGAGAGGTCCGGGTACCTCGCCCTGATCAGCGCGGCCGAGCCGGCGACGATGGCGGCCGCACCACTGGTGCCGTTGCCCAGCACGTACTTGTTGTCGGGGGCCGGCCCCGGGATCTCCACACCCGGGGCGACCAGGTCGACCTGCCTGCCGTGGTTGGAGAACTTCGCGATCTTGTTCTTGCGGTCCACGGCACCGACGGTGAGAACCTCCGGGTAGGCACCCGGATACTCGAGCTCGTTGTCCGTGTCGCCGTCGTTGCCGGGAGTGCCGATCAGCACCACGTCGGCCGCGGCCGCCTCCCGGACCGCCGCGCGCAGGCTCTCGGAGTCCCGCGTCGCGAACGCCATGTTGATCACCTTGGCGCCGTTCGCCACCGCGTACCGGATGCCCTGCGCGACGAAGTAGGTGTCGTTGATCGGCCGGATCGGCATGATCTTGGCCCGCGGGGCGATGCCCAGCACGCCACGGTCGCCGTCATGGCCGCGCCCGGCGATGACGCCGGCCATCCCGGTGCCGTGGCCGACGCTGTCGAGGTTGCCGGCCGGCTTGTTCTGCACCACCTGCCGGCCCGGCAGGACGGCGCCCCGCAGATCGGGATGGGTGGCGTCCACGCCGGTGTCCAGCAGCGCGACGATGACGCCGTCGCCCTTGGTGATCCGCTGAGCCTCGCCGACCTTCAGCGGTCCCAGGTACCACTGCTGGTCCCTGATGCCCTCGGCGCGGGCCGGCGCCGCCGGCCCGAGCACGACGGCGATCGCGGCGAGGCCGGCGAGGGCCCGCCGCAGGATCCTGCCCGGCATCGTCACCCGCGCCAGCCGATCACGTTCGGCCCGGGGTCGTGCCGCGCGTTGTCCGGCGCCGGTGCGATCACCGGGTCGACGCCCACCGCGACCTCCCACGGGTTGTCGGGATCGAAGGGCGGCGGCCCGTCGCCACCCGAACGCCGGCCGCCGCGGGCGCCGCCCGCCGTCGCCGGTGTACCCGGGCCCGTCCGCGCCGCGCCGACCGGCTCATCCGGGAGCCAGGCAGGCCGGGGCGGCCGGACCGGCTCACCCTGACGGCCCGACACGCGGGCCGCAGCCGCACGCGCGGCACCGCCGCGCCCTGCCCCGCCGCCGAGGCCCGCGCCGCCCGCGTGCGTTGCTCCCGCCGCGCCGCCGCGGCCCGCGCCGGCCACCGTCTCGCCGATGACCGCGCCGGAGGGCAGCGCGCGCTGCCCGGCCGCCGCCGGCAGGACACCGGGGCGGGCGCCGCGGCCGACCCCGCCGATGCCGCCGGCGCCGAGCCCGGTCACGCCGCCGCCAGTGCCGCCGAGGCCTCGCGGACCCGCGCCGGTGCCATGCGGTCCCGCGCCGCCGCCGGTACCGGTGCCGCGCGGGCCGCCGATACCGCCGATGCCGGGGCCGACGATCGGGCCCGGCGGCACGATGCCGCCGCCACCGCCGGCCGGGGGAACGACGACCGGGCCGGGGGCGGGCGGGGCGACCGGGGGCGGGGTGACCTGCGGCGGGTTGATGACCCCGGCCAGCCCGGGCCCGCCGATCAGGCCGCCACCGGTCGCGGGACCCGGGCCGGAGCCGGCACCGTCCGGCACGATCGGGTCGTGTCCGGGCAGCGGCGGCACCGGGTCGTGCGGCACGGGCACGACGGTCCCGCCCCGGCCGGAGGACGAAACGCCGGCGCCGGTGCCCGCGGTGGTGTCGCCCCGGGCATCGGTCGGCTCCCAGCGCGGGTCCTTCGGATCCAGCGCATAGGGGTCCGGAACCTTCAGCCGGGCCACGTTGTCCTGCACGATCTGCTCGGCGGTGATCATGTGCTGCCGGGCCTGCCGGTCGAGCTCCTCCTCGGCGTTGTCCCACCACGCCGGCACCAGGTCATCGCTCTTCGCCTTGTACTGCTCCCAGAGCGGCCGGATGTCGTTCTTCGCCTGGCGCAGCGCCTCGAGGATGTTGGCCAGGCCGGTCGCGGTGTCGTCGGCGTCGGTCCGCGCCTGGTCCATCCGGGCGAGCAGCATGTCGAGCTCCTCGACGAACGCCGCCGAGCTGGTGTTCTGCTCGGGGGGCCAGGCCGCCACGAGCGCCTCGCGGGCCTTGAGCAGCAGGCTCCGCTGATCCTTGACCGCGCCCGCGATCTCGCCCCAGGCCGCCACCTGCCGCCAGGCCTCGGGATCGTCCTCTCTCATGACCATCGACCACAGCCGCGGGGTATTGAACGACCCCCAGGCCGTGCACCAACTACTCGTCAGCACAGGCTCGCTCATGCCGTCCCCTCCGCTAGCGCTCCGGCGACGACATGAGTCTTGGACTGAGCTGATGATTCGC
>NZ_JBEZDY010000004.1:113636-211621 GCF_040648555.1 Actinoplanes sp. NPDC049118 | reverse complement strand
CGCTCACAAGCTCGCTCATGCCATCACCTCCGCTAGCGCTCCGGCGACGACATGAGTCTTGGACTGAGCCGATGATTCGCTCACAAGCTCGCTCATGCCATCACCTCCGCTAGCGCTCCGGCGACGACATGAGTCTTGGACTGAGCCGATGATTCGCTCACAAGCTCGCTCATACTGCGACCGGCCCTCCCCCGTTGTGGGGGCGGGAGGCCCGCTCGGCGGCGAGCCGGGCGGCTCGGGCCTCCTGCGCGGCGGTCCACAGTGCGTGCTCGACCCGTTTGGTCCCGTCGGCCGAGCGCGCGTCGACGGCGTCGAAGTCGGCGGCGACCTTCTCCGCCGCGGCGGCGAGCAGCCGGGCCGCGGTCAGGAAGCTGGTGAGGTTGGCGGTGGACGCGCTCAGGCTCTTCGCGTAGCGCTCCTTGGCGGCGTGCACGCCGCCGCTCGCGTTCTGCGCGCCGAACGGCACGCTGTCGAGCGGCAGCTTGGCCCGGCCGACCGCGGGCTCGGTCACCTGGTCGGTGTCCGAACGGACGTCGGCGGCGAACTTGTTGAGCCCGCCCGTCTCGACGTTGATTCCAGGATCGCCCACGTCAGCCTCCCCGTAGCCTCCGTCGTCACAACGCTACGAGGGTAGCGACCGCAGGCGAGGTCCGGTAACCCGAGGAGTATCGATCGGGCCGGATCAGGGGGTCAGGCGGGCGACGGCCTCGGCGACGCGTTCGTCCGTCGCGGTCAGCGCGATGCGAACGTGCCGCGCCGCGGCCGGGCCGTAGAACGCGCCGGGCGCGGCCAGGATGCCCCGCTCGGCGAGCCAGTCGACGGTGGCCCAGCAGTCCTCGCCGCGAGTGGACCACAGGTAGAGGCCGGCGGTGGAGTGCTCGATGGAGAACCCGGCCTTTGCGAGCGCGTCCCGGAGCGCCTCCCGGCGGGCCGAGTAGAGCGCACGCTGCTCGCTCACGTGCGTCTCGTCGCCCAGGGCGGCGACCATCGCGGCCTGCACGGGCGCGGGAACGATCATGCCCGCGTGCTTGCGGACGGCGAGGAGCTCGGCGATCAGCGCCGGGTCCCCGCCGAGGAAGCCGGCCCGGTAGCCGGCCAGATTGGACCGCTTGGAGAGCGAGTGCACCGAGATGACGCCGGTGTAGTCCCCACCGCAGACCTCGTCGGCCAGCACCGACACCGGGGTCTCGTCCCAGCCGAGGGACAGGTAGCACTCGTCGCTGACCACGACCGCGCCGCGCTCGCGGGCCCAGTCGACCACCTTGCGCAGGTGGGCCGCGGGCAGCACCCGGCCGGTCGGGTTGGACGGGGAGTTGATCCAGACCAGCTTGACCCGCGGGTCCGGGCCCAGCGCGGTCAGCGAGTCGGAACGGACCACCTCGGCGCCGGCGAGGCGGACCCCGACCTCGTACGTCGGGTAGCAGACCTGTGGGATGACGACGACGTCACCGGGGCGGACGCCGAGCAGGGTCGGCAGCCACGCCACCAGTTCCTTGGAGCCGATGGTCGGCAGCACGCCGAGCCGGCCGGAGGCGTCGCAGGTGCGGGCCAGCCAGCCGGCGATGGCCGCACGCAACGCCGGCGTGCCGGCCGTCAGCGGATAGCCGGGCGCGTCGGACGCGTCGGACAGCGCCGCCCGGATCAGCGGCGGGACCGGGTCGACCGGGGTGCCGATCGACAGGTCCACGATGCCGCCGGGGTGCGCCGCCGCGACCGCCTTGGCCGGCTCCAGCAGGTCCCAGGGGAAATCGGGCAGCGTGGCCGACAGCACGGTCAGTGTGCGTCGCCGCGGGGCGGCTGCGAAGTCACGAACGGGGTGTCCTTGTCGATCTTGCCGACCTTGGAGGCGCCACCAGGCGAACCGAGGTCCTCGAAGAACTCGTAGTTCGCGGTCGTGTAGTCCTTCCACTGCTCCGGCACGTCATCCTCGTAGAAGATGGCCTCCACCGGGCAGACCGGCTCGCAGGCACCGCAGTCGACGCACTCATCGGGGTGGATGTAGAGCATCCGATTGCCCTCGTAGATGCAGTCGACGGGGCATTCCTCGATACATGCCTTGTCGAGCACATCGACGCAGGGCTCAGCGATGATGTAGGTCACGGTCTTTCCCTTCCAGAGCCACGCCGCGGGACACCGCGACGGTACGAGCAGAGCCTAGTATCTCGCCGGAAGGAGGTGGCACGTGCTCCGACGGCAGGATGTGGGACACCGGGTTGTGGTTCGCCGAATTGTAGGCGTTTCGCAGAATCGCCCACTTTTTACCGACGCGCTCGGTGAGCTGGTCGAGCTGACAGAGACGGATCTCACGCTGGCCACCGCCAAGGGCACGCTCCGCGTACCGCTGCGGGAGGTGCACCGCGCCAAGCGGGTGCCCGCCGCCCGCCGCCCGCCCGCCGCCGAGGTGGTCGCCCTCGAACTCGCGGCGAACGAGGCCTGGCCGGCCCCGGTGCAGGCCCGCCTGGGCGGCTGGATCCTGCGCGCGGCGGAGAACTGGACGGGACGGGCCAACGCGGCACTCGCGGTCGGCGATCCGGACCGCACCCTCGAGGCCGCGATCGACGCCGTCGAGCGGTGGTATTCGGCCCGGGGGCAGCGGCCGATGATCAACACTCCGATGCCGCTGGCCGCGCCGGTCAACGCGGCGCTCGACGCCCGCGGCTGGACGGCACGCCCGCTGACGCTCGTGCAGACCGCCGCCGTGCAGAGCCTGGTCGGCGATCCGCGGCGGGACCTGCCGCCGGTCGAGCTCGCCGACACCCCGGCCGACGCCTGGTACGCGATGGTCGCCGAGCACAAGGGCACGCTGCCCGCGGTCGCGAGGCAACTGCTCACCGGCGTACCGGATGTGGTCTTCGCGTCCGTGCGGGACGAGGCCGGCGACCTGCTCGCGGTCGGCCG
Source organism: Actinoplanes sp. NPDC049118 (assembly GCF_040648555.1). Taxonomy (NCBI): domain Bacteria; kingdom Bacillati; phylum Actinomycetota; class Actinomycetes; order Micromonosporales; family Micromonosporaceae; genus Actinoplanes; species Actinoplanes sp. NPDC049118. The sequence continues at coordinate 208,723 of NZ_JBEZDY010000004.1, read as the reverse complement.
CGGCGCGGTCACCGGCCCGGACCGCTGGCTCGGCGTCTCCCTGGTGCAGACCGCGCCCGCCGCCCGCCGCCGCGGCCTGGGCGGGCACCTGGTGCGCGCGGTGGCCGGCTGGGCGGCCCAGCGCGGCGCCGCGCGGGCCTATCTGCAGGTGGAGGAGCGGAACACCGGCGCGGCCGCGCTCTACCAGATGCTCGGTTTCCGCACCCACCACACCTACCTGACCCGCGAGGCGCCGGACTGACGGGCGCCGCGGCGCCTCAGCGGCGGACGACGCGGCGGGGCCTGGTCGTCCGCGCCTTGGCGAAGGCCTGCAGCGAGCGGGAGCGGTAGTCGCGCCCGAGCATGGTGGCGATCCAGTAGCCGAGCAGCGTGCCGACGATGGCGAAGCCGCTGTACAGCCAGACCTGGGAGAAGAAGTTCCCCGCGCCGGCGGAGAACGGGGTGTCGCCGCTGACGAACGGGCCGACCAGGATGGTGAGCAGCATGCCGCCGATCGCCGCGGCGGCCAGCTCGGGCAGCCAGGAGCTCGGCGGGACCCGCTGGGCCCGGATGAAGGTCACGACCGCCAGCACGATGCCGATGGCGGCGAACATGATGATCGAGACCCGGCCCTCTGCCGTCTCGTTGTCGGCGAAGCCGATGCGGATCACGAGCCGCGCGATCACATTGATCGCGAACAGACCGGCCGCCAGCACTGCGACCGGCACCCAACGCTGCCTCATGGCGTCCTCCCCTGACGAGCTACGGCTTCGCGCCGCAGATGAATCGTGGCTCGGGATCGTAGCGCCAGGTGAACTTCTCGCGCTCGATCTCCTTGCCGTCCTTGCGGATGACGCGCCATGCGTCCTGGGTGAATCCCGGCAGCCCGCTGCTGGTGATGCACTTCGGCCCCGGCTCGCGGTAGACCGTCGAAGGCGAGGTGACGTTGCGGCGCGGGCCGCGCACGGTCTTGACGCTGTCGTAGACCTTGGTGCTCCACATCGTGACCGTCACGGACCTGTTGGTGTACGACGTGTCGATGAAGATCCCGTACGGCGTGGTGTTCTTGAACTTCAGATCGAGCGTCGGGTAGAAGATCGTCGACTCGATGACCGCCGGATAGCGGGAGAAGTAGAACGAGTGCGGCTTGTGCTCGACGTCCTCGAGCCCCGCGTAGTAGGCGGCGTTGAAGAGCGTCGTGGTGAACTGCGAGGCGCCGCCGCCGACACCCGGCTCGAGCTTGCCGCCGACGATGACCGGGGCGTCCTGGTAGCCGGACGCGTAGTCGCGCTCGCCGGTGTGCCCGTTCAGCGAGAACGTCTTGCCGGGGAGCAGGAGCGCGCCGTCGACCGCCCGGGCGACGGTCATTATGTTCTGGCTGCGCGGCGAGCCGCCGCCGCCGGTGAAGTAGGTGGTGAAGGTGGACACCTTCTCCTTGATGCCGAGCCCGGCCAGTTCGGCGTCGGTCACCCCGGCGTTCTGCGTCGTGAGGCTCGCGGTGACGGACCGGGGTTCCGGGTTGGCCAGCACGCCGAGCAGCGCCGGACCGAGCAGGTTCAGGTCGACCAGGTCGCCCGGCCGGCCCGCCACGATCTTCGGTTTCCCGCCCTTCAGGGCGATCTTCGCCTCCTCGGGCGGCGTCTCGACCTTGGCGAACTCCTTCGCGGCGGCGGCGTGCAGCCGCGCACCGTCGATCGCCGGGGTCAGCAGGCCGTTGCCGTCGGCGCGGAAGACCAGGCCCTTGGCGATCGCCTTGGGCCTCAAGGTGAACGACCTGTCACCGACGGTGACGGTGACAGGTGCCGCGACGGCCGGGGTGGCCAGATCGGCCACCAGCGCGTCGACCTGCTCCGCCGTCGTCGCCGGCGGCTTGGTGACCAGGACGATCTCGGCCTTGCCGCCGACCAGCCAGGCCTGCCGGATCGCGGCGACGGCCGCCGGCATGTCGAGGTTCAGGCCCGGCGCCGGGTAGGTGGCCTCCGGCTTCAGCCCCGCGTACGCGATGCCGGGCTTCTTCAGCGTGATCTGCTTCGGATCGATCTCCCCGCGCAGCACCGCCTCGAGCCTGGCCTCGTCGATCTCGATCACCGGCGGCACCGTGCGCCCGTCGAGCAGCGCCGGGCCGCCGCTCCTGATGGCCCTGCCGACGGACAGGTCGACGTTGAGCCTCATGGCGATGTCGGCGGGCGCGATCGAGAGGTCCCTGCCCGCCAGGTTCACCGCAACCGGGTCGCCCGTGCGGGAACCGACCCCGTTGGTCAGCCTGCGCTCGGCCTCGGTGCGGGACATGCCACCGAGGTCGACGCCGAGGACGCGGGTACCGCGGGGCACGTCACCGACGTAGGCCCACGCCGCCGCGGCCGCTCCGGAGATGAGGACGGCGGCCACGGTGCCGACCACGACGATGCGCCTGCGGTTGACCGGGCCCTCGGAGGGACTCGGATCCTGCGGCGGCACGGGTGGCGGCGCTGTCGTGGGGGCCTGATCGGCGGAGGGCTCAGAGACGAACACGGCGCAAGTGTGCAGGCCGGGCGCCGATCGCGACAAACGCCACGAGCGGTCGTCACTGCTTTGTGACAGGCGGCGGTTTCAAGATCAGCCGGTACGTGTACACCGCGAATGTGAGGCTTCCCACCAGGATCATCACCAGCGCGACCCAGTTGTCGCCGCTGATCAGATAGTCGCCCTCCGGGGTGCGTAGCCCGGCCGCGGCGAACATGATCAATGTCCAGACCGCCCACGGCGGCCCCACCGCCCAGCGCCGCCCGACCGTCGTCACGGCGAACCAGCAGATCGCCAGGTTGCCGACCACGGCCGCGGGTACCGCCACCCCGATCGGCACGCCGCCGATCCGCAACGGGGTCAGCACGAGCTCCAGCACGGCGCTGAGCACCGTGGCGAGCATGGCGATGACCAGCCCGGCGGTCCGGATCGTCGTCTCGAGCGCCCGGCTCGGCTCGGCCCGGGGAGCCGGATCGGCGGAAGCCGAGGCGGGCGCCTCCAGCGTCATCGCCCGACCACGTTGCTGAACAGGTCGTCCTCCCACTTGTGCGGGCCGCTCACCTCGCCGCGCTCGCCCTTGACCAGCGCGAAGTACTCGACGCCCATGAACTCGCCGCCGAAGTCACCGGCGATGCCGTACAGCCAGGAGTTGGCCGGGATCTGGGTCGCGTGCGCGCGCATCGCGGCGACCTTCTGCTCGTAGAAGTCCGTGCCGTCGATCCGGGCCGCGATCTCGTCGTCGGGGTGGCCGAACGGCAGGTCCTCGACGTTCTCCACGTCGGCGAACGGGTTGTCGTCCATGCCCCGGAACGCCTCCATGCCGCCCTCGAGCACGCTCAGCGGCATGGCGGTCCAGTAGATCTTCTCCGGCCCGAAGCCCTCGGCCTCGGCCAGCTCCGCCGCCCGCATCGCGACCCGGTGCGCCTGGATGTGGTCGGGATGTCCGTAGAAGCCGTTCTCGTCGTACGTGATGAGCACCTGCGGGCGTACCTCCCGCATGATCTCCAGGCACTGCCGGGCCGCCTCCTCGAGGTCGGCACGCCAGAAGGCCCGGGGGTGGTTGTTGGTCTCCAGGCCCATCATCCCCGAGTCGCGGTAGCGGCCCGCGCCGCCGAGGAAGCGGTAGTCGGTGACGCCGAGGGCCGCGCAGGCCCGCTCGAGCTCGCCGATCCGCCACCCGCCGAGCTGGTCCGCCTGCCGGGCCTCGAGCTGCGCCAGCTCGGGCACGTGGATCTCGCCCTCCTCGCCGAGCGTGCACGTCACCAGCGTCACCCGGGCACCCTCGGAGACGTACCGGGCCATGGTGGCGCCGGTGCCGGTGACCTCGTCGTCCGGGTGTGCGTGCACGAGCATCAGGCGGCGTGTGGGCAGCGCATTCGTCACGCGCGCCACTCTACGCGCGAGCGTCGGCGGCCCCCACCTGCGCGGTTTGCCGGGCGGGAGGGGCCGCTGATCGGCGATGCTGGTCGGCGTGGAGTATCCCGAACTCGCGGCCCGCACCGGCGGGTTCCGCTTCGGCACCCCGCACGCCCTGACGGTCGGCGACGACGGCGCGCGGATCGCCTTCCTGCGCTCCGCCGGCCCGCGGGACCCGGCGCCCGCGCTGTGGTCCCTCGACGTCGCCACCGCGGCGCTCACCCAGGTGGCGGCCGGGCCGGTCCACTCGTACGCGGGCTCGGCGCGGCTCGACGTCCTGGCCTGGGCGCACGAGGGCGGGCTGTTCTCCTCCGCCGCCGGGCGGATCGGCACCGCCGCCGAGGCCCTGGACCCGCGCCCGGACCCGACCGGGCGGCACATCGGCTATGTCACCCCGGACGGCTGCCTGCGGGTGGTCACCGGCCCTGAGGACCAGCTGCTCGCGGGCGAGCCCGGCGGCGACGCCTCCTGGGGGGCCGCGGAGCCGGCCGCGGCCCAGTTCGGCCGCGACCGCGGCTGGTGGTGGTCGCCCGACGGGACCCAGATCCTGGCCGTACGCAGCGCGCCGGCGCCGAGCCTGCACCTGCTCGACCTGGTCGGCGGCTGGGTCGACGTGCACTGGGACCGGGAGACGTACCCGTACCTGGTCGACGTGCGCTGGGGTGGCGCCGGCAACGCCCTGATCACGGTGCTGCGGCGCACCCAGCAGCACGGCCTGGTGCTGTCCGTGGATCCACGCACCGGTGAGACCCAGGTGCACGCCGAGCTCGCCGACGCACGCTGGGTCGAGCCCGTGGCGGGAACGCCCCGGCTGCTGCCCGACGGCCGCGTCATGGTCGGCGGCGAGCTGGCGCACGACGGCTTCGACGCCCGCTGCCTCTTCGCCGACGGCAGCCTGATCACCCCGCCCGGCCTCTACGTCCGCCGGGTCGCCGGCGTCCTGCCGCGGCCGAACGGCGGCCCCGAGATCATCATCGAGGGCACCGAGGGCGAGCCCGCCGAGCAGCAAGTCTTCGCGGTCCGCACGGCACAGGCCGGCGGCGTCAGCGCCCGCCGGCTCACCGCGGCACCCGGCTGGCACACCGCGAGGGTCGGCGGCGACGTGCTCGTCGTCGACCTGACGGTCATCCGCGGCGCCGCCGAGGTCACGACGCTGCCGTCGCTGGCGGAGCCGCTCCCGTACGCGCCCGAGCCGGTCCTCGAGCGCGTGACCGACCGGCGGCTGCCGAGCGGGGTCCTCTACCCCACCGGCCACGTGACCGGCACCAGGCTGCCGGTCCTGCTCGAGCTGGGTGCCGGGCCGGGCCACCAGCAGGTCGTGGCCGACCCGGCCCGGTGGCAGGAGCGGCAGTGGTGGGCCGACGCCGGCTTCGTCGTGGTCAGCGTCGACACCCGGGGTACTCCGGGGGTGGCGCCCAGCTTCGAGAAGGTGATCTACCGACGGCTGGCCGACGTGGCCCTGACCGACCAGATCGACGCGCTGCGGTCCCTCACGGGCAAGCACCCCGACCTGGACCTGGGCCGGGTCGCCGTACGCGGAACCGGCCTCGGCGGCTGGCTGGCGGCCGTAGCCGTGCAGCGCCGGCACGACGTCTTCCGCTGCGGCGTCGCCCGCGACCCGATCATCGACTGGACCGAGCTTCCCACCGCGTACGCGGAGCGCTATCTCGGCAGCCACGCCGACAACGCCGACGTCTACGACCACCACCGCGTGGACCCGGCGGCGGCCGGGCTACTGATCTCCCCCGCCGGGGGCCTGTCCGAAGAACTCGCATTCGTGACCCGGGAGTGTGCATGACGTCAACCCTGATCGGCCGCAGCCTGCCCTTGGAGGCCCTGGCGACGACGGAGACCGACTACCTGCAACTCGGCGAGACGTCGGCCCGTACGGAGCTGTGGGACGGCGGAGTGCTCAGCTGTCCGAGGGACACGCCGCGGCACCAGCTGATCCTGAGCGCCCTGGCGAACGCGCTCCGGGCGAACCGCACGGACCTGAACGTGATCGCGGGTGTACCGGTGCATCTCGGCCCGGGCCGGATCGCGGTCCCGGACCTGATCATCGCGGGCACCATCGACCCGGACCAGCCGCTGGTCGACGCCGCGTCGGTGCGCCTGGTCTGCGAGATCACGTCACCGACCAGCGCGACGGTCGACTGGTCACTGAAGATGCACGCGTACGCGCAGGCGGGCATCCCGTGCTATCTGGTGGCAGAGCCGGAGCGGGGGCTGCTGCACAGCAACATGCTGTCGGCGCAGGGCTACGTCGAACAGTCGGTGATGCAGCTCGTCCGAGTCACCGGCCTGAATCTCTGACCGGCCCGATCATGGCCGGCTGTGGGAAACTCGGGTCATGACGTCCGCCATCTTCGCCGGGGAATGCCGATGACAGAGGAGGAGTTTCTCGCGCTGGGCGAGACCTCCGAGCGCGTCGAACTCTTCGACGGGAGCTTGTACGTGACCCCCGCGCCGACCCCCCGGCATCAGCACATCTCGAGTGAGCTGAAGTTCGCACTCCGGACCGCTGCCCGCACCGCCGGTCTCTACATCCATGAGGCCGTCAACGTGCGGCTGCAACCCAGGCGGATCCCGATTCCGGACCTCGTGGTCACCCACAAGATCGACTTCGACGAGTCGGTCATCGACGCCGAGTCGGTCGTGCTGGTCTGCGAGATCGTCTCGCCCTCGAACGCCTCCGCCGACAAGGTGCTGAAGATGCACTACTACGCGGCCGCGGGCATACCCTGGTATCTGCTGGTCGAGCAGGAGACCGGCGCGCTGCACCTCTACGAGCTCACGGGTGGCCACTACGCCGAGCGGTCGGTCACGAGGGCCGGCGAGGTGCTGCACCTGACCGAGCCGTTGGACGCCGTGATCTCCCCGGCGGACCTGCTCCCGCCCGCCTGACACCGACCTTCGCCGGTCGCACGCCGCGACCACTACCGCAGTCCCCCACCCGGCACTAACCTGAGCCGAATTCACCTCTGAGGGGACGTGGGTCGTGGACGCACTGCCGAGTTTTCCGCCGGGGTTCCTCTGGGGCGTGTCCACCGCGTCCTACCAGATCGAGGGCGCCGTGCACGACGACGGCCGGGGCCCGTCGATCTGGGACACCTTCGCGCACACGCCCGGGCGCGTCCGCGACGGCGACACCGGCGACGTCGCCTGCGACCACTACCACCGCTGGCCGCAGGACGTGGAGTTGCTCGGCGAGCTGGGGGTGCGCGCCTACCGGTTCTCCATCGCCTGGCCCCGGGTGCAGCCCGACGGCTCCGGGCCCGTCAACCCCAAGGGCCTGGACTTCTACGACAGCCTGGTGGACGGGCTGCTGGAGCGCGGGATCACCCCGATGCCCACGCTGTACCACTGGGACCTGCCGCAGGCGACCGAGGACACCGGCGGCTGGCTGAACCGCGACACCGCACACCGGTTCGCCGAGTACGCGGCCGCCGTCGCGGACCGGCTCGGTGACCGGGTCACCCGCTGGATCACCCTCAACGAGCCGATCGTGCACCTGGCCGAGGGCTACGCCTTCGGCACGCACGCGCCCGGGCGGGCGCTGATGTTCGAGGCGCTCCCGGTCGCACACCACCAGCTGCTCGGCCACGGCCTCGCGGTGCGGGCCCTGCGCGCACGCGGCGCAACCGAGGTGATGATCACCAACAACTGCACGCCGGTGCTGCCGGCCGGCCCCGGGCCGCAGGATGCCGCCGCGGCCGCGGTGTACGACGCGTTCCACAACGGACTGTTCCTCGACCCGATGCTGACCGGCCGGTACCCGGAGCTGCCGGGGATGTCCGACGCCCCGTTCATCCGCGACGGCGACCTCGACGTCATCCGCACGCCCGTCGACGCGCTCGGCGTCAACTACTACCAGCCGACCCGGGTCGGCGCGCCGGGCGCCGAGAGCCCGCTGCCGTTCGAGGTGCTGCCGATCGAGGGCGTGCCGCAGACCGCGTTCGGCTGGCCCGTCGTACCCGGCGGGCTGTTCGACCTGATGGTCGGGCTACGTGACCGCTACGGTGCCGCGCTGCCGCCGATCTACATCACCGAGAACGGCTGCTCCACCGACGACGTGCCCGACGCGGACGGGCGGGTACACGACACCGCGCGCATCGACTACCTCGACGGTCACCTGCGTGCCCTGCACCGGGCCATCGACTCCGGCGTCGACGTCCGCGGGTACTTCGTCTGGTCGCTGCTGGACAACTTCGAGTGGGCCGACGGCTACAGCCAGCGCTTCGGGCTGGTCCGCGTCGACTACGACACCCAGCGCCGCACGCCCAAGGACTCGTACGCGTGGCTGCGTTCGGCCCTGGCCGCCCAGCCATGACCGTCCCGGTCGTCGCTACCGCCGAGCCGACCGCCAGGGTCGGCACCCGCTGGATCGCCCTGCTGTCGCTGGCCAACCTCGGCCTGTGGATGGGCTACTTCGGCCCGCTCCAGGTGCTACTGCCCAACCAGGTGCAGGACGCGGCGGGCGATGACAAGACCACCGTGCTCGGCATCGTCACCGGCGCGGGCGCGCTGGTCGCCGTCCTGGTCGGCCCGATCGCCGGCGCCCTCTCGGACGCCACGACGGCGCGCACCGGGCGCCGGCACACCTGGATCGCCGCGGGTGCCCTGCTCGCCTTCGCCGGCCTGGCCCTGCTGGCCGTGCAGGACACCGTGCTCGGGCTGACGCTCGGCTGGTGCGCGGCGCAGGCCGGGCTCAACACCCTGCAGGCCGGGCTCACCGCGATCGTCCCGGACCGCGCGCCGGTACGGCAGCGCGGGCTCGTCTCCGGCTGGGTGGGCCTGACCCAGTCGATCGGCGTGGTGATCGGCGTCCTGCTGGTCACGGCGGTGGTCGCCGGCACCGTCAGCGGCTATCTGCTGATCGGCATGCTGGTCGTGCTGACCGCGGCGCCTTTCGTGCTCGCCACGCCCGATCCCCCGGCCGCGCCCGGCACCGTGCCGCGGCTCAGCGCCCGGTCGCTCCTCGGCTCGTACCGGTTCAGCCTGCGCGACAACCCCGACTTCGCCTGGGCCTGGATCACCCGTTTCCTGGTTCAGCTCGGCAACGCCATGGCGACGCTCTACCTGCTGTACTTCCTGCGCGACCGGGTGGGCTACGCGGACCCCGACACCGGGCTGCTGCTGCTCATCGTCGTGTACACCGCCGCGACCCTGCTGACGGTCGTCGCCGGCGGGGTGCTGTCGGACCGCACCGGCCGGCGCAAGCCCTCGGTGATCGTGTCCGGGTACGTCATGGCCACCGCGGCCGTGCTGCTCGCGTTCTGGCCGACCTGGACCGGCGCCCTGATCGCCGCGGCCGTTCTCGGGCTGGGCTTCGGCGTCTACCTCTCCGTCGACCAGGCGCTGATCACCCAGGTGCTCCCGGCCGCGCAGGACCGGGCCCGCGACCTGGGCATCATCAACATCGCCAACTCGGCGCCACAGGTGCTCGGACCAGCGCTGGCCTTCCCCATCGTGGCCTACCTCGGCGGCTATCCCGCGCTCTACCTCACCGTTGCCGCGGTCACGGTGCTCGGTTCCGTCCTGGTCACCCGGATCCGCTCGGTCGCCTGACGCGCTAGGGGGAGTCTCGCGGATCACAGCGTCGCCGAGCCGAGGTCCGGCGCAGGCCGCCGTGATCCGCGAGACACCCCTAGCTGCAGTTGTGCCGATCGTGGTTGAAGTGCTTGTGGTAGGCGTGCATGCACTGGAGCTCGTAGCTGTCCCAGTACTGCTCGTCGTCGATCCGGAGGCGCTGGAGCACCGCGGTGCGGCCCGTCCCGGCGGCCAGGACCATGGGCTCGAGGCGCGACCTGTCCGAGTGATACCGGTTGTACAGGGCGAACGGGTGCCTCGACGCCTCGGGGACGGCAAGGCCGCCGGCGCGGGTCGGGATCGCCGTCGTCGGTCTGAGCTCCCAGAGTTGCTGGTCGGAGCCGTTGCATCGCCAGAGCTGGATCCGGGCGTCGTCCTTGTCCGCGTCGAGGCACATGCCGGTCGGTTCCAGCTTGATCCGGATGCCGCCGCCTGCGGTATCCCACTGCGCGTACCAGCGCTGATTCTCCTGACCCCTGGACCCCGCGTCGTGGCACGGGTACACGATCACCCTGCCGCCGTTGCGGTCCATGGTGCCGGGCGGCGCGTCGAGGCAGTCGCGGTTGCGGCCCATCACCTGGAGCCACAGGAGGTCGATGTTGCGGCCGTGGTGTGCGCTCGCCGGCTCGCCGACCGTGAGGACTCCGGCCGCAACGACCGCGGCCAGGACGGCCGAGAGCAGGGCGCGCGGGGATTTCTTGATCATCGTGCTCCAGGTGCGGATCGGACGGGGCAGACGGCGGGACGGCCGGCGCTGTCAAGGAAAGCTAGCGCCGGCGACCCGCGACCGGGATAGGGCAGATGCCCTATCCACCGCACCCAGACCTCAGCGGACACCTAGCGCGAATAGAGCTCCACCTCGTACGCCGAGAATCCGTACGAGGTGGCCCGGGTCTGCCCGGTCAGCCGGACGTAGCGGGCGTTGGCAGCCGCGAAGGCGACGTTGTCCAGGCCGCCGTTGCCGCCGGTCACGGCCGCCACCTGGGTCCAGGCGCCGCCGTCGGCGGAGACCTCGATCTTGTACGCCGTGGCGTAGGCCGCCTCCCACCTGATCACCATCCGGGCCACCGGCCGGCTCGCGCCCAGATCGATGCGCAGCCACTGGTTGTCCGCGGACGAACTGGACCACCGGGTGGTCAGGCTGCCGTCGACCGCGTTGGCCGCCGGATAGAACAGCTGGGTGCTCGACGCGGTGACGGGCCGGCCGGCCGCCAGGTTGGACAGGTCGTCGCCGCGCTTGGCGGGGAACGAGACCACCTGCTGGTACGTCGGGCGGTTCTGCCAGGCGATCGGGTCGTGGGTGATCCCGCCCAGCGGCGACTGCACGATGGCGTCCGCGCACCACTGGTTGCCGGCGGCACAGTACGAGTCACCGGGATAGGTGGTGGTGGCCGGCTCGGCCAGCGCGGCCGAGAGGCTGGACAGCAGCGCGCCGCGGCAGGCGCCGAGCGCCCCGGCACCGCAGTGCGTCCTCGGCCAGCCCGCGACCGTGTCGCCCAGCGCCGCGCGCAGATCCTTCTCGACGTAGCCCCACCAGCCGTACTGGAAGGACGAGCCCTTGTGCGACTGCGCCTCGTTGGCCGCGGTCGGCAGGCCGGACTGCCGGCCGGTCTGGCCGCCCGAGGGCGACTCGTTGATCTGCAACGTGTCGACCAGCGCCTGGTACAGCCCGTCGCCCAGCGAGGACTCGAACTGCGCCGACACAAGCCGCGGCCACCACGCGTCGAAAATCCGGATGGCCTCGGCGTCCTGGTAGGTCCTGCTGCCCGCACCCGTCTCGATCCGGTGCGACCCACGCTGCTGCCAGGCGCGCAGCTTGGCGACGGCCGCCGCCTGCGCGGAGTCCGTGACCGTGCCGGTGTCGATCACCCGGAGCAGGTCGTCGAGCACCTCCGAGCCGCGCAAGTCGGTGGTTCCCGCCGACTCGACGACGCTGAGCAGCGAGGCCCGGTCGAATTTCGTCCCGGCCCGCAACGCCGCCTTGATCGGCCGGTCCAGCAGGTCGCCGCGATGGACCGCGCCGAAGCTGAAGTTGCCGTCGGCCGCGGAGTAGTCCGCCGCCTGCTTGTTGTTCCAGCTGACGAAGTAGTCCTGGTTGACCGCCTGCGGATGGCTCGCCTGCGGATGGTAGGTGGCCGTGTTCGTGTCCGGGTTCCAGCCGGCCCACTCGTAGGCCGTCTGCGCCCGGGTGGGCAGGTTCGGGTCGGCGCCGGCCGCGCGCACCGGGGCGGCGCCGGACATGAAGTACGCCGAGTCGGTCGAGTTGACGTAGAACCAGTTGAACGCGAACGAGATCGTCGACGCCGAGGCGGTGAACGCGGCCGGCGTACCCATCTGATCGGGCTCGTTGAACATCTGGAACCCGATCGCCGAGTCGGCCTCGTGGCGGTAGGTGGAGCGCAGGCTGGTGAACGCGACGGGCTTGCCGCCGACCAGGCCACGCCAGGTCACCAGCCCGTACCTGGTGCGCAGCATGGTCAGCCGGTAGGAGCCCACGGCGGTCGAGTCGGCCGTCGTCGGAGTCCACGAGTTGGTCCGCGACAGCGGCTCCATGGCGACGCACTGACCGTGGTAGAGGTAGTGGGTCGAGGCGGTCGTCGGCGCGCTGCCGTCGGTCTCACAGAGTTCCGCGGCGAAGGTGTCGGTGATGTCCTGCACCGACGACGTGGCGCTCCAGGCGTAGTCGGGGCCGCGGCCGAGCAGGGTGTAAAGGTTCAGCCCGGAGAAGGCGACGCCCCGGCTGCTGATCCCCGGACCCTGCAGCTCCTGCAGCATCAGCAACTGCGGGGCGAAGTAGCCGGTCTGCGGCCCGAAGACGGCGACCGGATGCCCGGTCGCCGAGTGCGCGGCCGAGACCACGGCCGCATTCGACATGCCGCGGTGGCGGCCGTCCACCCGCAGCCCGCCGAGGGAGTCGGCGATGGCGCTGGTGCCGCTCGCGGCGGCCGAGGTCGCCGAGCCGGTCTTGTCGTAGACCAGCGGCTCGGGGGCGGCGGTACCCGCGTCCGGCATCGCCACGCCGGCCGCGTCGGGATCACCGGCGCCGTACGGGAAGGACCGTCCGTTGTGCACGGTGAGCACGGCCTCGGGGTCGTTCTGGGAGCGGAAGGCCGTCCAGACCTGATCACCGATAACGGTGCCGTACTTCGCCCGGGCCGCGATCCGGACCAGGGCCGACTGCATCTCGGTGCCGCCACCGCCGCCGAACAGTCCGCCGATCACGCCGGCGACCGCGATCAGGTCGGTCAGCTGGAAGTCCACCGGGCCGCCGGCGTTGGTGACGGCGTCGAGGTGCCCGGTCAGCACGTACTCGCCGGGGCAGTCCCGGGCGGCCATGCAGTCGGCGATGTACTTGTTGATCCCGGCGATGTAGGACTGCACGTCGGTGTAGAGCTGGGCGCCCCGCGGGCCGGAGACCCGCAACGCGTCGATCTGCGCCTGCAGGTCCTCCTCCGTGTACGGCGAGTTGCGCCAGACGCTCTGCTCCAGTTCCCGGTTGCCGAGGGCGCCGCCGGCGAACGGGGTCAGCTGGCCGCGGGCCACGTGGCGCATCAGGTCCATCAGGAACAGCCGGTCCTCGGCGCCGGCATAGCCCGCGCCGAACATGGTGCCGGACCGAGTGGTGCCGGTGACGTGCGGAATGCCGAGGGCCTTGTCGCGCACCACGGTCACGTCGGAACGCGGCGAGTAGCTGCGCTCCACCTGGTTGACGGGTACGCCGTAGCTGCTGTCGTTGAAGAACGTGTTGATCTGCTGGCCGGTCAGGCCGGTGTAGTTGTAGGTCAGGTTCTCGTAGCGGGCCAGTTGATCGTCGGAGTGCCGGGGCATCGTGCCGAAGGCCTGATGGGCCAGGATCTCGAGCAGGTCGGCGTTGCCGTTCTGGCCCGGCGGCAGGATGTCCGCGCACTCGCCCAGGCAGTAGTCGTCGGCGGTGTAGGCGGCTGCCGCGGGGACGGCGAGCAGCGGGTTGAGGACGGTGGCGGCGACCAGGGAGACGGTGAGGAGGGCGCTGAGCGGAGCGAGGCGTCGGCGCATGGGGTTTTCCCTTCCGGGACGCACGAACGCGAGAAGGATTCATAATGTTACGCACGAGTTAACGATCCACACCAGAGCACGATGACGATCGATTGATGCGAGGAATGTCGGTGGTGTCGCCTAGGGTTTCGGCCATGAGTGTTGATCACTTCGATGAGGCCGGCGCGGCGGTTCAGGCCGCCCTCGACGCCGGAGCGCGATATGCGGACGCGCGGGTCATGCTGCGCCGCACCGAGACGATGAGCGCCCGCGACGGCGAGGTCGAGGACCTCAGCTCGGAGGAGAGCGCGGGCATCGGGGTGCGTGCGCTGGTCGGCTCGAGCTGGGGCTTCTACGCGGTTCCCGACCTCTCCGACGCCGCCGCCCGCGCCGCCGGCCGCCGGGCGGCCGAGATCGCCGCCGCGAGCGCGCTCGTACCGGGCCCCGCGATCGACCTGACCCCGGCCGGCGCCGGCACGGCGAGCTGGGCCAGCCGATGCGAGATCGACCCGCTCTCGGTGCCGCTGTCGGTCAAGGGCGACCTGCTCGTGGCGGCCACCGCCGCCGCCCGGGACGCCGGCGCCGACCTGGCCGAGGGCATCTACCAGATCTGGGACACCCGCAAGTGGTTCGCCTCCAGCGACGGCCACCGCATCGACCAGCACATCCGCGAGTGCGGCGCGGGCGTCACCGCCAGCGCATACGGCGACGGCGAGATTCAGCGCCGCTCCTGGCCCTCGCACCGCGGGCAGTACGGCACCCGAGGCTGGGAGCTCGTCGACGAGCTCGCCCTGACCGACAACGCCGCCCGGATGGCCGAAGAGGCCCGCGCCCTGCTCACCGCGCCGCTGTGCCCGTCCGGCGAGACCACCCTCATCCTCGGCGGCGAGCAGCTCGCGCTGCAGATCCACGAGTCCGTCGGCCACGCGATCGAGCTCGACCGCATCCTCGGCTGGGAGGCCGCCTTCGCCGGCACCTCGTGGCTCGACCTCGACCAGCTCGGCACCCTGCGCTACGGCTCCGACCTGATGAACATCACCATCGACCCGACGATCCCGGGCGCGCTCGGCAGCTTCGGCTACGACGACGAGGGCTCACCTGCGGTCAAGCGCGACGCGGTGCGCAACGGCCGCTGGGTGGGCGTGCTGGCCGGCCGCGACTCGGCGGCGATGGCCGGGCTCGACTACGCGGGCAGCGTGCGCTCCGACGGCTGGGCGCGGCTGCCGATGGTCCGGATGACAAACGTCGGCCTGGAGCCCGGCCCGCACACGCTGGACGAGATCATCGCGGCGACCGACGACGGCGTCATGATGGACATCAACCGCTCCTGGTCGATCGACGACCGGCGGCTCAACTTCCAGTTCGGCTGCGAGATCGGCTACGAGATCAAAAACGGCAGGCGCGGCCGGATGCTGCGCAACCCGACCTACACGGGGATCGGCCCGAAGTTCTGGCAGTCGATGGACATGCTCTCCTCGGAGACGATCGCGTGGGGCACGCCCAACTGCGGCAAGGGCCAGCCCGGCCAGATCGGGCACACCGGCCACCCGGCCGCCCCGGCCCGCTTCACCAACGTCCGCGTGGGGGTCCGGGGATGAGCGAGCTTGCGAGCGAATCATCAGCTCCGTGTCTGACTCATGTCGTCGCCGGAGCGTCAGCGGAGGGGGCGGCATGAGCGCCGAGTTGGATATTGCGGGGCGGGTGGTCGGGCTGGTCCGGGGGCTCGCTGGGGCGGGTGCCGAGGCCGAGGTCCTGGCCGGACACTCCGCCGAGGCGCTGACCCGCTTCGCGAATTCCGCGATCCACCAGAACGTGGCCGACGCGACCACGACCGTGCGCCTGCGGCTGCACCTCGACGGGCGGACGGCCTCCGGCTCGACCACGGTGACCGACGCCGACGGCCTGCGGTCCCTGGTCGAGCGCACGGTCGCCGCGTCCCGCCTCTCCCCGCCGGACGCCGCCTGGCCCGGCCTCACCCCGCCCAGCCCGCTGCGCCCGGCGGGCGGCTTCGACGAGGCGACCGCGGCGGCCACCCCGCAGGAGCGGGCCGAGCGCGTCCGCGACTTCGTCCGGGCGGCCGGCGGGCTCGAGACCGCGGGCTTCTGCCGCACCAGCTACTCGTCCGGCGGCTTCGCCAACACGGCCGGGCACTCGGCCGAGGGCCGCGCGGCCGAGGCGGCGATGGACGGCATCGCCCGCCTCGACGGCGCGGACGGCGTGTCCCGCCGGGCGAGCGGACGCCTCGCCGACCTCGACGGCGCCGCGCTGGGAGTCCGGGCCGCCGCCAAGGCCCGCGCGGGCGGCCGGCCGATCGAGTTGCCGCCCGGCCGCTACGAGGTCGTCCTCGAGCCGACGGCGGTCGCCGACATCCTCGACAACCTGGCCACCTTCGGCTTCAACGGCAAGGCGTTCGCACAGCACCAGTCGTTCGCGGAACTGGGCGCGCAGCAGTTCGACGACGCGATCACCATCGTCGACGAGCCGCTGGGCGCGACGCTGCCCTTCGACCTCGAGGGCACACCGCGTGACGCGCTGCCCCTGGTCCGCGCGGGCACGACGACCGCGGTGACGCACGACCGCACCTCGGCCGCCGAGGTGGGTGCGGCGTCGACCGGCCACGCTTCAACGATCTCCCGTTCGTGGGGCCCGCTCGCCTCCAACCTGCACCTCGCGGGAGGTCCGGGCGCCGACGCCGCCGCCGAGTCCGGCGACGGGCCGACGGCGGCGTCCGCCCGGGCGCTGGTCGCCCGGATGCGGCGCGGCCTGCTCATCACCGACTTCTGGTACACGCGGGTGCTGGACCAGAAGAGCCTTGTCATCACGGGCCTGACCCGCAACGGCGTCTGGCTGGTCGAGGACGGCGAGGTGACGGCGGCGGTGGGCAACATGCGCTTCACCCAGTCCTACCCGCAGGCGCTGGGGCCGGGGACGGTGCTGGGCCTGGGCAGCGAGGCGATCTCGCTGCCGGACCGGTGGTCGGGGGTCCGCTACACCGCGCCGGCCCTGCACCTGAAGTCCTGGAACATCACCGGCAACGCCTCCGGCTGAGCCGAACGGCACCGGGCAGGCCACGCAGGCGCCTGCCCGGGCCAGCGGCCAGCGGAGCGGTAGGGCGGCCGAGGCGGGCCAAGCCTGAGCGGCAAGTGGTGGGCGGGGCATTGACCGGCGTGTTTCACTGGGCCGGTGAGCGCTGGATCAATGAGTGACGGGCCGCATGACCAGCAGCCCGACGAGCATCAGGCCGCCTACCTCCCGGCCGACGAGCCGACCACCGGCCCGCCCGCCGGCGCAAGCACGATGCCCGGCCCCAGCACATCCACCTCAGGCGCGCCGACCTCGAACACCCCGACGTCAGGCGCACCGGTCTCAGGCGCCCCGGTTTCTGGTGCACCGATCTCAGGCGCACCGATCTCAGGCGCACCGATCTCAGGCGCACCGATCTCAGGCGCACCGATCTCAGGCGCGCCCACGTCCGGCGCACCGGCGTCCGGGCAGGGCCCGGACGGGGCCCCGGGCCCCCGCCGCCGCGGGATAAGGCTCACGCGCGCCGACGCGGACGCCGGGCCCGAGGAGAACGCCGGCAGGCGCCGCCGGCGGCGGCTCTTCATCGCCGGTATCTCGATCGGCGCCGCCCTGGTCGTCATCGCGACCTGCGCCGGCGCCCTCGCCGTGATCGACACCGTCTCCGACTTCCGCGACGACGCCGCCGGCGCCCGGGAGCGCCAGCGTCTCCGGGACGCCGCCTGTGTCGCGCTCGAGACCCGTCTCAACCGCCTCGTCCCGCCCGGCGCCACCACCACGCCGCAGGCCCGGGCCGTCGCCGTCCGGGACGAGAACGCCGCGACGCGGATCTACGTTGTACAGCTCCGCGACCAGCGGGCCGGTGACGGCTGGCGGCAGCTTCTCGACGCCCGTACCGCCTTCGCCGAGGGGCTCGAGGCACAGGCCAGATCCCGGACCCCGGCGTTCTACGTGGCCCCCGAGACACGCGGCCAGGTCTCCGTGGCGGATGAGCTGATCCGCTGGTCACCGGCGCCCTGTGCAGGCGCGATCCGGCGATTGGCAACACCTGACCTGTAGTAAGCCTTCCCTTACACGCCACGAAGCTGACCTTCGTTGTAACGTGTGCCACACATTGCGGATGCACCCCGTCTGACAGGTAGAAACAGGGCAGACAGGATCAAGGCGCGCCCGCCGGCAGACGCAGGTCACTGTCAGCACCGTCAGGGAGACGTCAATGACGACGACGGCAACGAGGCCGGATCCGGGGCGCGCACGCGCCGCGATCGCGGCGAAGACGTTGCGTACGGACCGGTGGTGGTTTCCACCGCTGGTCACCTTCGTGGGACTTACCGCGTGGGTCACCTACGCCACCGTCCGGGTGTTCATGCACCGGGACTTCTTCGTTCCGGCCTACCACTATCTGACCCCGTTCTACTCACCGTGCATCACCGACCGGTGCGGTGACGCGGCCATGTTCGGCACCCCGCTGCCGAGCGCCTGGTTCATTCCGGACGCGGCATTCACGCTGCCGTTCCTGCTGCTCTTCCGCCTCACCTGCTACTACTACCGCAAGGCGTACTACCGCTCGTTCTGGTTGTCGCCGCCGGCCTGCGCCGTGCCCGACGCGCACGAGAAGTACTCCGGCGAGACGCGCTTCCCGCTGATCTTCCAGAACATCCACCGGTACGCGTTCTACGCCGCCGGCGTCATCTCGGTCATCAACACCTGGGACGCCATCATCGCGTTCCAGCACGACGGCGAGTTCGGCTTCGGGCTGGGCAACGTCATCCTGGTCGTCAACGTGGTGATGCTGTGGGCGTACACGTTGTCCTGCCACTCCTGCCGGCACATCGCCGGCGGGCGGCTGAAGCACTTCTCGAAGCATCCGGTGCGGTACCGCTTCTGGACGTTCGTGTCGAAGCTCAATACCCGGCACATGGGGCTCGCGTGGATCACGCTCGGCACCCTCGCGCTGACCGACTTCTACATCATGGCGCTGGCGGCGGGCTGGTGGCCCGACCTGCGCTTCATCAACTAGAGGGCCCCCAATGACAACCCGAATCGAACGACACCACTACGACGTCGTCGTGATCGGCGCCGGTGGCGCCGGGCTGCGGGCGGCCATCGAGGCCCGGCTCGCCGGTAAGCGGACCGCGATCATCTCGAAGTCGCTCTTCGGCAAGGCGCACACGGTCATGGCCGAGGGCGGCGCGGCCGCCGCCATGGGCAACGTGAACAGCCGGGACAACTGGATGGTGCACTTCGGTGACACCATGCGCGGCGGCAAGTTCCTGAACAACTTCCGGATGGCCGAGCTGCACGCCAAGGAGGCGCCGGAGCGCATCTGGGAGCTGGAGACCTACGGTGCGCTCTTCGACCGCACCAAGGACGGCAAGATCTCCCAGCGCAACTTCGGCGGCCACGAGTACCCGCGGCTCGCGCACGTCGGCGACCGTACCGGCCTGGAGCTGATCCGCACCCTGCAGCAGAAGATCGTCTCGCTGCAGCAGGAGGACTTCGCGGAGACCGGCAACTACGACGCGCGGATCCGGGTCTTCTCCGAGACCACGATCACCGAGCTGCTGCTCGACGGCGACAAGGTGGCCGGCGCGTTCGGCTACTACCGCGAGTCGGGCGAGTTCATCCTGCTCGAGGCGCCGGCGATCGTGCTCGCCACCGGCGGCGTGGGCCGCTCCTACAAGGTCACCTCGAACTCGTGGGAGTACACCGGCGACGGCCACGCGCTCGCGCTGCGGGCCGGCGCGACGCTGATCAACATGGAGTTCCTGCAGTTCCATCCGACCGGCATGGTCTGGCCGCCCAGCGTCAAGGGCATCCTGGTCACCGAGTCGGTGCGCGGCGACGGCGGCATCCTGAAGAACTCCGACGGCAAGCGGTTCATGTTCGACTACGTCCCGGACGTCTTCCGCCGGCAGTACGCGGAGACCGCCGAGGAGGCGGACCGCTGGTACAAGGACCCGGACAACAACCGGCGCCCGCCCGAGCTGCTCCCCCGCGACGAGGTCGCCCGGGCGATCAACAGCGAGGTGAAGGCCGGCCGCGGCACGAAGGCGGGCGGCGTGCTGCTCGACATCGCCAGCCGGCTGCCGGCCGAGGAGGTCCAGCGGCGACTGCCGTCGATGTACCACCAGTTCAAGGAGCTGGCGGACGTCGACATCACCAAGGAGCCGATGGAGGTCGGTCCGACCTGTCACTACGTGATGGGCGGCGTCGAGGTCGACCCTGACTCGGCGGCGGCGTTCGGCCACGTCGAGGGCCTGTTCGCGGCCGGCGAGGTGTCCGGCGGCATGCACGGCTCCAACAGGCTCGGCGGCAACTCGCTCTCCGACCTGCTGGTCTTCGGCAAGCGGGCCGGCGAGCACGCGGCGGCGTACACGGAGACGCTGGCGAAGCGCCCCAAGGTGGCCACCGGTGACGTCGAGTCCGCGGTGGACGCCGCGCTCGCCCCGCTGAGCCGGGCGAACGGCGAGAACCCGTACACGTTGCAGCAGGACCTGCAGGCGGTCATGGGCGACCTGGTCGGCATCATCCGCCGCGAGGGTGAGCTGACCGACGCCCTCAAGCGGCTCCAGGAGCTCAAGGTGCGGGTGGCGAACGTCGGCGCGACCGGCGGCCGGCTCTACAACCCGGGCTGGCACCTCGCGCTGGACCTGCGCAACATGCTCATCGTCTCGGAGTGCACCGCGAAGGCGGCGCTGGAGCGGGAGGAGTCGCGCGGCGGTCACACCCGCGAGGACTTCCCGAAGATGAGCCCGCAGTGGCGGCTGATCAACCTGGTCTGCTCGCTGGACAACGGCGACGTGCATCTCGAACGCAAGCCGGTGCCGAAGATGCGCGCCGAGCTGATGAAGCTCTTCGACCGCACCGAGCTCTCGAAGTATCTGACGGACGAGGAACTGGCCGAGTACGACGAGGCAGTCGGGGAGGCGAAGTAATGGAGCGTCACTTTCGGGTGTGGCGGGGCGACTCGTCGGGCGGTGAGATCCAGGACTTCGACGTCGAGGTGAACGAGGGCGAGGTCGTCCTCGACATCATCCACCGGCTGCAGGCGACGCAGACACCGGATCTCGCCTGCCGCTGGAACTGCAAGGCCGGCAAGTGCGGCTCCTGCTCGATGGAGATCAACGGCAAGCCGCGGCTGGGCTGCATGACGCGGATGTCCACCTTCGAGGAGGACGAGACCGTCACGATCACCCCGCTGCGGGCCTTCCCGATCATCCGCGACCTGGTCACGGACGTCTCGTTCAACTACGAGAAGGCCCGCGAGACCCCGGCGTTCGCGCCGCCGCCGGATGTCCGGCCCGGCGATTACCGGATGCAGCAGGTCGACGTGGAGCGCTCGCAGGAGTTCCGCAAGTGCATCGAGTGCTTCCTCTGCCAGAACACCTGCCACGTGGTCCGCGACCACGAGGAGAACAAGCAGGCGTTCTCGGGCCCGCGTTACTTCATCCGCGCGGCCGAGCTCGACATGCACCCGCTGGACGACCGCGGTGACCGCAAGGAGTATGCGCAGGCCCGTCAGGGCCTCGGCTACTGCAACATCACCAAGTGCTGCACCGAGGTCTGCCCCGAGCACATCAAGATCACGGATAACGCGATCATCCCGATGAAGGAGCGGGTGGTGGACCGCCGCTACGACCCGCTCGTCTGGCTGGGCCGCAAGATCTTCCGCCGGGACCAGCTGGACAGCGCACCGGCCGGCTCCGGACGGGAGTCGATGGCGCCCAGCACCAGTGCGGGTGTCACCGGCGTCGCGGCCGGCCTGAGCGCCTCCGGCGCCCGGCCGCCGGAGGCACCACCGCTCAACGTCGACGGCCGGCTGGACGTCGCCGAGATGGTCGCGCAGCATGCGGGCGGCCCGTCGCCGTTCGGCGACGACCAGAAGTTCCCGCTGCCGGAGGGCGGCATCACCTACCGCCATCCGGAGCCGGAAAAGGACTGAACAACACCCGTAGAGGCCCGCTTCGGCGGGCCTTTACCATTCCGTACCCCCGCGGGTCGCGACCGCTTCGCTTCTGCGCTAGGTTCCGTCCACCTGACGGAAGGCTGGACATGTCGATGTGGCTCCGGCGCGGTACGGCTGCGACCTACGCTGCAACCCTGGGCGTCCTGCTCCTGGCGGCGCCCGCCGCGGCGGCACCCGCGGCGCCGGCGCCCTCCGGCTCCGCGGCTCCGCGCAAGGCCGCCGCGCCCCCGGCCAGCGTCGACGCGCGGCTGTTCCTCTACAACGAGGGCGGGCCGGGCTCGGTGGCACCTGGCGCCAGCGTCACCTTCGTGATGTCGACGGCCGGCATCCCGGAGAACGTGCCGCAGCACAAGACCGTCGTGCTGGAGCTTCCGGAGGGGGTCACGTTCCGCGTGGCCAACAACCAGCACGCCTCCGGCCCGTGCGTGCCGGACGCCGCCGGGCGCAGGGTGACGTGCACGACCCAGGACCCGGTCGATCAGCTGCCGGCGACCAACGGCGCCTGGTGGGTGACGACCGACTTCGCCGACGATCTGCCGCTCGGCGAGTACGTCACCGCCAAGGCCACCCTCAGCACGGAGATCCCGGACCCGGAGCAGGACAACAACGTCTCGACCTGGGACGTGTTCGTCGCCACGACCGGCGACATGTCCGTCGCCATCAGCGCTCCGCCCGGACCGTGGAAGGTCGGCGACAAGTTCGACGCGACTTACAAGGTGCACAACTTCGGCCCGCACCGCGCGCCCTTCAGCCTCACCTCGGGGATCAACCCCACCAGCCTGCGATACACCGGCTGGCCGGAAGGCTGCGGCTTCGACCCGGGCGAGATGCAGTGCACGTTCGGCGTGCTCGAGGCCGGCAAGACGTTCGAATTCACCATGCGCTTCGAGGTGAGGGAGTACGACGCCGACGGGATCTCGCTGACCCCGACGGTCTACCCCGGGAACCAGGACACCAACGCCGCCAACAACAAGGCCAGCTACCGGGCCGACATCATCAAACCGTCCGCCTCCCCCTCGCCGTCGCCCACCGGCGGCCAGGCCGGCGGCGAACCGACCCTGCCGATCACCGGGGCGCCGGCCGTCCCGCTCGCGGCGGCCGGGCTGAGCCTGCTCGCCGCGGGGGCGGGCGCCCTGCTGCTGGCCCGGCGCCGCCGCACCTCCTGATCGCCGCCCCGCGCCGCATTGGCACACGCGTGCTAATGCGGCGTAGGGTGTCCGGGTGACCGCCTACCAGCCGTCGATGCTCGACCTCATGGCCGGCCCGGCCGCCACGCTCGGGCCGCTGAGCGGCGGCCTGGTCCGCCACCGGCTGACGGCGGGCGCCTGGGTCGACGTGCTGCCCGGCTGGGTGCGGGGCTCGGACCAGGTCTTCGAAACCCTGCGGACCGAGGTCGACTGGCGGGCCGAGCGCCGCCAGATGTATGACGGCGTGGTCGACGTCCCCCGCCTGCTCCGCTGGTACGGCCGCGGCGAGGCCCTGCCGCACCCGGCTCTGACGGGCGCCCGCGACCGCCTCTCGGCCCACTACGAACCGGAGTTGGGCGAGGACTTCGTCACGGCGGGCATGTGCCTCTACCGCGACGGCCGCGACAGCGTGGCGTGGCACGGCGACACCCACGGCCGGTCCTCCCGCGAGGACACCATGGTGGCGATCGTGTCCTTCGGCTCCCCGCGAAACCTGCTGCTCCGCCCCCGCGCGGGCGGCGCGGAGACCCTGCGTTTCCCGCTGGGACACGGCGACCTGATCGTCATGGGCGGCTCCTGCCAGCGCACCTGGGAACACGCGATCCCCAAGACGGCGAAGCCGGTCGGCCCCCGGGTCAGCGTGCAGTTCCGCCCGATCGACGTCGCCTAGCCGGCACACACAGCCCGCAGCGCCCGCCTCGCCGGGCGCTGTTCGTCGCGCGCTCCGGCCCGGCCCATCGATGAGCGGCGACGCCTCGCAGCCCGGAACCTTTGTCGAGCCGGATGTTTCGGGGCTATTGACACCGGGTCTCAAGAACTTACACTCGGAGTGTAAATAGTTACCCGCGTCACATCCCCCACCTAGGACAATGTCCGCCCTCAACGCCGAGGTGACGATGCCCCAGCCAGATTCCGCCGAGACCGACAAAGGGCTCGTTCTACATCAGATCGGAGTCCGCTTCGGCGGCCTCGTCGCCCTCGACGGCGTCTCGCTGCGGGTGCCACCCGGCCGGACGGTGGGCGTCATCGGCCCCAACGGCGCCGGCAAGACCACCCTCTTCAACGTCGTCTGCGGCTTCGTCGCGCCGACCACCGGCACGCTCACCCTCGACGGCAGCCCGCTGCGGCCGCGCCCGCACCGGCTGGCCCGCCTCGGCATCGCCCGGACCCTGCAGGGCGTCGGCCTGTTCGCCGGCATGACCGTGCTCGAGAACGTCATGGTCGGCGCCGAGCACGCGGGCCGGCCGGCCGACTCCGCATGGGAGGCGCTGGAGCAGTGCGGCGTCGCCGAACACGCCCACGCGCTACCCGGCGGCCTGCCGTACGCGGTCCGCAAACGCGTCGCGCTGGCCCGCGCCCTCGTCGCCCAGCCCCGCCTGCTCCTGCTGGACGAGCCGGCCGGCGGCCTGGGCGCCGACGAGATCCAGCAGCTCGGCGAGCTCATCACCGGGCTGCCCTGCGCCGTCCTGCTCGTCGAGCACCACATGGATCTGGTCATGGCCGTCTGCGACGAGATCCTCGTGCTCGACTTCGGCAAGCCGGTCGCGCACGGCACCCCCGCAGAGATCCGCACGAACTCGGCGGTCGCGGACGCCTACCTGGGTGCCGCGGCGTGAGCGGGCTGCTGGAGGCCGAGCAGATCACGGTCGGGTACGGCGCGGCGCCCGTCCTGCACGGCGTCGACCTGTCGGTGCCGGCCGGCGCGATCACGGCCGTGCTCGGTGCGAACGGCGCCGGCAAGACGACGCTGCTGCGTACCCTCTCGGGTCTGCTCCGGCCGGCACAGGGCCGGATCCTGCTCGACGGCCAGGACCTGCGCGGGGTCCGGGTCGAGGAGATGGTGCGGCGCGGGGTGGCGCACGTGCCGGAGGGCCGCGGGGTCGTCACCGAGCTGACCGTCGACGAGAACCTGCGGCTCGGCGGCCTGTGGCGCAAGGACCGCGCGGACGCGAAGCGGGCGCTGGACGAGGTGTACGACCTCTTCGAGCCGCTCGCCCGCCGCCGCCGCTTCCCCGGCCACCAGCTCTCCGGCGGCGAGCGGCAGATGCTCGCGCTCGGCCGCGCCCTGGTCGGCCGGCCGCGGCTGCTGCTGCTGGACGAGCCGTCGCTGGGCCTGGCGCCGCGGGTGACCGGCCAGATCATGGGCCTGCTGCGCACCCTGCGGGACTCGACCGGCCTGACCGTGCTGCTCGTGGAGCAGAACGTGCGCAGCGCGCTGTCGGTCGCCGACACCGGCGTCGTGATGTCGCTGGGCCGGGTCGTCGCCGGCGCGGACGCGGCGACGCTGCGCGAGGACGAAGACATGCGACACGCATACCTCGGATTCTGAGAAGGGAGGGCCATGGACCGGTTCGTTTTCCTGACGTTCGACGGCCTGGGCCGGGGCGCGGTGTACGCCGCGTTCGCACTGGCGCTGGTGCTGATCTGGCGGGCCACCCGGATCGTGAACTTCGCGCAGGGCGCGATGGCGGTGGCCACCGCGTACGTGGGCTATTCGGTGGCCGGCGCGACCGGCTCGTACTGGCTCGGCTTCGTGGTGGCGGTGGCCGGCGGGCTGCTGCTCGGCGCGGTCACCGAGCGGGTGGTGATGCGGTTCGTCGACCATTCGTCGCCGCTCAACGGTGTGGTGGTGGCGCTCGGCCTGGTCCTGGTCATCCAGGGCGTGCTCGGCATGACCTACGGCAACGAGTTCCGCCCGGCCGGCGCGCCGTTCAGCCGGGACGCGTTCAGCGTCGGCGGGATCGCGCTGCTGTCGCGCTTCGACCTGTTCGTGTTCGCGGCCGTGTTCGCCGTCGTCGCGCTGCTGGCGGTCCTGTTCACCAGGACGACCGTCGGCCTGCGGATGCGGGCCTCGGCGTTCGCGCCGGACGTGTCGCGGCTGCTGGGCGTCAACGTCGGCGGGATGCTCACGCTCGGCTGGGCGCTGGCGGCGGCGGTCGGGTCCATGGCCGGCATGCTCGTCATCCCGACCGAGCTGGGCCTGCATCCGAACGCGATGGACATCGTCTTCGTCTCGTCGTTCACCGCGGCCGTGGTCGGCGGGCTGGACAGCCCGTTCGGCGCGGTGGCCGGCGGGCTGATCGTCGGGCTGCTGCTCTCCTACGTCAGCGGCTATCTGGGCGCGACCGTCGCCCCGATCGCCGTCCTGCTGCTGCTCGTCGTCGTGCTCCTCGGCCGCCCCGGCGGCCTCTTCTCCCGATCGGCGGCGAGGGCGGTATGAGCGAGCTTGCGAGCGAATCATCAACTCAAGTGTCTGAGCTTGCGAGCGAATCATCAGCTCAGTGTCAGACTCATGTCGTCGCCGGCGCGCCAGCGGAGGCGATGGCATGAGCGCGACCCTGGCCCCGGCGGTACGCACCGGCCGGCGCGTGCCCGAGACGCGGCGGAAGGCCGGCTATCTGCTGTGGACGGTGGGCGCCGCGGTGCTGATCGTCGCGCTGACCTACGTCCTGCCGCCCTTTCGCAACTACCAGCTCGCGACCGTCGGCGCCTACCTCTGCGTGACGGCCGGGCTGACGGTTCTCACCGGGCTGAACGGGCAGCTGTCGCTCGGGCACGGCGCACTGATGGCGACCGGGGCGTACACGGTCGCGCTGCTTCAGGAGCGGCTCGCCGGCTCCGGGCAGTGGACGCTGCTGGTCTCCGTCGTCGCCGCGATCGTCGTGACCACGATCGCCGGCGGGATCGTCGGGCTGGCGGCCGCGCGGCTGCGCGGCCCCTACCTGGCCGGGCTCACCCTGGCCGTCGCGGTGGTGGTACCGGCCATCACCAGCACGTTCGACACGACCTTCAACAGCGACCAGGGCCTGAGCGTGTACGTCGATCCGCCGCCGCTGGCGCTCGGTGCGACGTTCCCCTACGAGCGCTGGCAGGCCTGGCTGACCTGGACGGGCGCGCTGCTCACCATGTTCGTGCTGGCGACGCTGATCCGCGGCCGGTTCGGCCGGTCGCTGCGTGCCGTACGCGATGACGAGGCCGCCGCCCGCATCGCCGGGGTGAACGTCGCGCGCACCCAGGTCCTGGCGTTCGTGGTGAGCGCGGCCTGCGCGGGCCTCGGCGGCGCGCTCTTCGCCGTGCTCGCGCAGAGCGTCTCACCGGGAGCGTTCCCGCTGTCGCTCTCCCTGTTCCTCGTGATGGCGATCGTGATCGGCGGGCTCGGCAGCCTGGCCGGCGCGGTCTGGGGCGCGGTCCTGCTGGTCGCGCTCCCCGCCCTGACCCATTCGGTCACCGACTCGATCGACGTGTCGCCGGCGGTCGCGCAGCGGCTCGAGGGGAATCTGCCGCTCGCCCTCTTCGGCATCACGTTGATCGTCGTCATGCTCGCCGCCCCCGGCGGAATCGCATCCCTCAAACCCAGAAGGAGAAAGGCATGAGACGCATCTGGTCCGCGCTCGCCGTGATAACCCTGGTGGCCGCCGCAACTGCCGGTTGCAGCGACGACGGCACGAGCGGCAGCAGCGGCGGCGGCAGTGTTCCCGGCGTGACCGGCACGGACATCCTGGTCGGCACGCACATGCCGCTGACCGGTCCGGCCGCGGCCGGCTACTCGAAGATCGCGCCCGCCACCAAGGCGTACTTCGACTTCGTGAACGCGAACGGTGGCGTGCACGGCCGGAAGATCAGCTACAAGATCATGGACGACCAGTACAACCCGGCGACGACCCAGCAGGTGGTCCGCGAGCTCGTCCTGCAGGACAAGGTCTTCGCGATCCTGAACGGCCTGGGCACGCCGACGCACACCGGCGTGCTCGACTTCCTCAAGACCAACCGCGTGCCGGACCTCTTCGTCGCCTCGGGCAGTCGCAGCTGGGACCAGCCGGACAAGTACCCGGGCACGTTCGCGTTCAACCCGAACTACACCGTGGAGGGCAAGATCCTGGCCTCACACGTCAAGGAGACCCTGCCCGGCAAGAAGGTCTGCTTCCTCGGTCAGGACGACGACTTCGGCCGCGACAGCCTGGCCGGCATCGAGAAGGTCCTCGGCCCGGTCGCCGCGAAGCAGTCGTACGTCACGAGCAACCCGAACGTCGGCCCGCAGATGGGCGCGCTCAAGCAGGCCGGCTGCCAGGTCGTCATGCTGGCGACCGTGCCCGGCTTCACCGCGCTGAGCATGGGTACCGCCGCGAAGATCGGCTTCAAGCCGCAGTTCGTGGCCTCACAGGTCGGCGCCGACCTGCGCACGCTCACCAAGCAACTGGGCGCGGCCGCGCCGCTCACCGAGGGCCTGATCTCGGCCAACTACCTGCCGATGAGCGGCGACGACGCCAACCCGTGGATCCAGCTCTACAAGAAGGTGAACGCGCAGTACAACGGCAACGCCGACTTCGACAACAACATCGTCTACGGCATGTCCGTCGGCTACCTCTTCGTGCAGACCCTGCAGGCGGCCGGGAAGGACCTGACCCGGGAGGGGATCATCGCGGCGGTGGAGAAGGGCGGATTCCAGGGCCCGGGCATCGCTCCGCTGCGCTACTCGGCCCAGGACCACTCCGGGTACGGCGGCGAGCAGCTGACCAAGATCGAGGGCGGCAAGCAGGGCTACTTCGGTACGCCGTACGAGACCGACGACGCCGACGGGCCGGTTGCGGCGTACCCGGTGCCGGCCGCGGCGCCGCCGCAGAACGGGATTCCGGTCGCCTCCTAGCACACGGGCAACGCAAGAGAAACGGTTGCGACTCGCCGTCAACAGATGCAGGGTTGGCGGCGAGGGGCGGCTACTCGTCAGCATTTCGCACTGTTAGTGTGAATTCATTCTTGGGGGGTCTTGACCGGATGTCGAAGCTTTCGGGTGCTGTGGCGATCGTGACCGGGGCAAGTCGAGGAATCGGGTTCGCCATCGCGCAACGCTTCGTCGCCGAGGGCGCCAGGGTCTGCATCACGGGACGGGACGCCGGCGCCCTCGAGACCGCGACCAAGGACCTCGGCGGGCCGGGCGTGGCCATCGGCGTCGCCGGCAAGGGCGACGACGCCGCGCACCGCGCCGCCGTGGTCGACACGGTCCTCGGCACGTTCGGCCCGGTCACCACGCTGATCAACAACATCGGCATCAACCCGGCGTACGGGCCGCTCGCCACGCTCGACATGGGCGCCGCGCGCAAGATGTTCGAGGTCAACGTGCTCGGCACCCTCGGCTGGGTGCAGGAGGCGCTGCGTGGCGGCCTCGCCGAGGCCGACGGCTCGATCGTGAACATCTCGTCGATCTCCGGCGTCCGGCCCGCGCCGGGCATCGGGTTCTACGGCGTCACCAAGGCCGCGCTCATCCACCTGACCGAGGAACTGGCCGTGGAACTGGCGCCCCGGGTGCGGGTCAACGCCGTCGCGCCGGCCGTCGTCAAGACCCGCTTCGCCACCGCGCTCTACGAGGGCCGCGAGGAGAAGGTCGCGGCCGCCTATCCGCTGGGACGGCTCGGGGTTCCCGAGGACGTGGCCGGCACGGTCGCGTTCCTCTGCTCCCCGGACGCCGCCTGGATCACCGGCCAGACCGTCGTCATCGACGGCGGCATCACCCTGACGGGAGCGGGCGAGTGAGCCGACAGCGAGTGATCGTCACCGGGGCCGGCGGCGGCATCGGCGCGGCGCTGGCCCGCCGGTTCGCCGCCGACGGCGCACGGGTGATCGTCAACGACCGGGACCCGCTGGCGGCGCAGGCCGTGGCCGCCGAGATCGGGGGATTCGCGGTACCGGGTGACGCCGGCAGCGAGGCGGACGTGCGCCGACTCGTCGACACGGCGTGGGAGGAGCTCGGCGGCTGCGACCTGTTCTGCGCCAACGCCGGCATGCTCTCGCCCGGGTCGGCCGACGCGAGCGACGCCGACTGGGAGCGGGCCTGGCAGGTCAACGTCATGTCCCACGTGTACGTGGCCCGCGCGGTGCTGCCACGCTGGCTGGAGAACGGTGGCGGGCGGCTGCTCTTCACCGTCTCCGCGGCCGGGCTGCTGACGCTGCTCGGCAGCGCGCCGTACTCGGTCACCAAGCACGCGGCGCTCGGCTTCGCGGAGTGGCTGCGCGCGACGTACGCACACCGCGGCATCACCGTGCAGGCGCTCTGCCCGCAGGGCGTGCGCACCGATATGTTGACCGGCGGCCGGGACAGCGCCAGCAAGGCACAGCTCGCCGCGACCGCGATGGAACCCACCGAGGTCGCGGCCGCGGTTGCCAAAGCGCTGGAGGGCGACAGCTTCCTGATCCTGCCCCACCCCGAGGTGGCCGAGTACTACCGGCGCCGCGCGACCGACCCGGACCGCTGGCTCGGCGGAATGAACAAGATCCAGCGCGGCTTCGACGTGGCGGGGATCGCATGAGCGAGCTTGCGAGCGAATCATCAGCTCAGTCTGAAACTCATGTCATCGCCGGAGCGTCAGCGGAGGTGATGGCATGAGCGGGCCGCCGGGGCTCGATCTTGAGAGGTTGCGGGCCCACCTCGGCTCCGGCGAGCTGGCCGCGACCATGTTCGCCGGCGGCCGGTCCAACCTCACCTACGCCGTCAGCGACGGCACCGACCGCTGGGTGCTGCGCCGCCCGCCGCTGGGCCACGTCCTGCCGACCGCGCACGACATGTCCCGCGAGCACCGGGTCCTCGCCGCGCTCTCCGCGGCCGGCTTCCCGGCGCCGCGGCCGGTGCTGATCTGCACCGACCTGGACGTGATCGGCGCGCCCTTCTACCTGATGGAGTACGTCGACGGCACCATCTACCGCGACGTCGAGGCGCTCGAGACGATGGGTACCGCGGCGATGCGCGCGCTGACCCTCTCCCTTGTGGACACCCTCGCCGACCTGCACGCCCTCGACCCGGCCGAGATCGGGCTCGCCGACTTCGGCCGCCCGGAGGGCTTCAACGAGCGCCAGGTCCGTCGCTGGAAGAAGCAGCTCGACGCGTCCCGCAGCCGCGAGGTGCCGGGCATCGAGGAGCTGCACGCCCGGCTGGCCGAGAAGATCCCGGACGGCGCGGGCGCGGTGGTGCACGGCGACTACCGGCTCGACAACGTGCTCATCGGCCCGGGCCTGGAGATCAACGCGGTGCTTGACTGGGAGATGTCGACGCTGGGCGACCCGCTCAGCGACATCGCCCTGATGCTCGTCTACGCCGGGCGCCCGATGCTGAGCAAGGACGGTGAGCCGCGCCACGTCCCTCTCCGTACCGGGGCATCCGAGCCTCGACGAGATGGCCGGCCGCTACGCCAAACGCTCCGGCCGCGACGTCTCCGACCTGCACTGGTACGTGGCCTTCGCCGCGTTCAAGCTGGCGGTCATCCTCGAGGGCGTGCACTACCGGTACGTTCAGGGCCAGACCGTGGGAGCGGGGTTCGACACGGTCGGCGCGATGGTCGCGCCGCTGGTGGCACAGGGACACGAGTCGCTCGACGCAGCGCTGGAGGGAAACTGATGGACTTCGCGTTCGACGAGAAGACCGAGGACTACCGCAAGCGGCTCCTCGCCTTCATGGACGAGTACGTCTACCCCGCCGAGGCCACCTTCGACGAGGGCTACGCGAACGACTGGTCGCCGCCGTCGATCATCACGAGGCTGCAGTCCCAGGCGAAGCTCGCCGGCCTGTGGAACCTCTTCCTGCCCGGCGAGCACGGCGCCGGCCTGACCAACCTGCAGTACGCGCCCCTGGCCGAGCTCACCGGCCGCTCGCCGGCGATCGCCCCGCCCGCGCTGAACTGCGCCGCGCCGGACACCGGCAACATGGAGGTGCTGGCCCAGTTCGGCAGCCCCGAGCAGCGGGAACGCTGGCTGCGACCGCTGCTGGACGGCACCATCCGGTCGGCGTTCGCGATGACCGAGCCGCAGGTGGCCTCGTCCGACGCGACGAACATCGGCACCCGGATCGCCCGCGATGGCGACGACTACGTGATCAACGGCCGCAAGTTCTACATCTCCGGCGCGATGAACCCGAACTGCCAGATCTTCATCGTGATGGGCAAGACCGATCCGGACGCCGCCCGGCACGTGCAGCAGAGCATGATCCTGGTGCCCCGCGACACCCCGGGCCTGACCATCCGGCGCGGCATGACGGTCTTCGGCTACGACGACGGCGACCACGGCGGCCACGCTGAGATGATCTTCGAGGACGTCCGGGTGCCGGCCGGGAACCTGATCGGCGAGGAGGGATCCGGCTTCGCCATCTCGCAGGCGCGCCTTGGGCCGGGCCGGATCCACCACTGCATGCGCCTGATCGGCATGGCGGAGCGGGCACTCGAGTTGATGTGCCGGCGCTCCCTGACCCGTACCCCGTTCGGCAAGACCCTCGCCGAGCAGGGCGTGGTCCAGGAGTGGATCGCGGATTCGCGGGTACGCATCGAGCAGTCCCGCCTGCTGGTGCTCAAGGCCGCCTGGCTGATGGACACGGTCGGCAACAAGGGCGCGCACACGGAGATCCAGGCCATTAAAATCATCGTCCCGACCACCGCCGAGTGGATCATCGACAAGGCGATACAGGCGCACGGCGCCGCGGGGGTCGGCCAGGACACGCCGCTGGCCCGTCTCTGGTCGCAGGCACGCACGCTGCGGCTGGCGGACGGCCCGGACGAGGTACACAAGCGCTCGCTGGCCCACCGCGAGCTCAATCGCTATCGGAGCACCTGATGCCGGCCACCTCTCCCCGCCCGACGCAGCGCATCGACGGCCGCACGGCCCGCTCGGAGCGCACCCGCAACGCCATCGTCGAGGCCCACGTCGCCCTGATCGTCAGCGGCGACCTGCGGCCGACCGCGGATCGCATCGCCAAGCAGGCCGGCGTCTCGCTGCGTGCGCTGTGGAGCCACTTCGCCGACATGGAGGCGCTCTTCGCGGCCAGCGGCGAACGGATCCTGGAGCAGCGCGACGAGGCGCACGAGCCGATCCCGACGGACCTGCCGCTGAAGGCGCGCATCGACGCCTACTGCCATCAGCGGGCGCGCCTGCTGGAGCAGGTGGCGCCCGCGGCCAAGGCCTCGTCGTTGAAGGAGCCGTTCTCCCCCGCGCTGCAGAGCTACCGCCGCAGCCACACGGATCGCGTCTACGACGAGCTGAAGGAGCTCTTCGCCCGCGAGATCGGCGACGACGAAACCCTGCTCGCGGCGCTGACGGCGGTGAGCATGTGGCCGACCTGGGGCACCCTGCGCGATGCCATGGGCATGGACACGGAGGCCGCCCGGGAAGTGCTGACCTGCACGATCACGGCCCTGCTGACCGCGCCGCGGGGCTGACCGGCGCGAACCGCGCCCCCGCCGGGACTCAGCCGGCGTGTCCCGTGACGGGCAGGTCGAATTCGCTGCCGCGGACTCCGCTGAGGAAGTCACCGAATGTGGCGCGGGTGAAGGACAGCACGGGACCGTCCGGGTTCTTGGAGTCCCGGACCAGGACCGCCGCGGGATCGGTCATTACCTCCACGCAGTTGCCGCTCGAGCTCCGCGTGCTCTTGCGCCACTGCGGAACCTCGTCACGCGTGTCCATCCGACCGACCTCCAGCTGTTATGGCGACAGCCGGAACGCACCTCGGCGCGTGGGCTGTGAAGTCTGAATTCTTGGGCTTTGTCCCTTGACAGGCCGGGGTCATAGCCCTGAATCAAATCAGGATGCTAGAGGCAGCCGCGTCCGAGTGCAATCATCCACCTGCATTTTGCATTAGGCTTACCCGGAAGAGATCCGTTCCGCCGACTTCACCGGAGTTCGCCATGACCGAGCCGGTCGGCCCCGCAATCGCACGCCAGCGACTGCACACCTATCTCCGCGACCGCAGGGAGGCGCAGGGCCACACGGCCTCCGCCGTCGCCAAGAAGATGCGCTGGTCTCAGAGCAAGCTCAACCGGATCGAGAACGGCGTGGTGACCATCCAGCCGATCGAGGTCAAGGCCCTCCTCGAGTTCTACGGCGTGCACGACCCCGACGAGGTCGAGCGGCTGATGGACCTCTCCGAGATCTCCCGGGAGCGCCGCTGGTGGCGCGAGGAGAAGCTCTCCCAGGAGTTCAAGGACTTCGTCGCGTACGAGAGCGAGGCCTCCGGCCTGAACGGCTACTTCGCGTTGTTCGTCCCCGGCCTGCTGCAG
The DNA here is from genome assembly GCF_040648555.1 of Actinoplanes sp. NPDC049118. Classification (NCBI taxonomy): domain Bacteria; kingdom Bacillati; phylum Actinomycetota; class Actinomycetes; order Micromonosporales; family Micromonosporaceae; genus Actinoplanes; species Actinoplanes sp. NPDC049118. The sequence goes on along the minus strand of NZ_JBEZDY010000004.1, from coordinate 175,016 downwards.
ACCCCCGCGTACGCGCAGGCGCTCAGCTCGCCGGCGATCCGGGAGGCGGTGGCGGACTCCACCGGCATGGACCTGACCGAGGTCCGCCGCAAGCGCCAGGAGACGCTCTTCGATCGGCTCGACGGCAGCCGGCCGCCGACGCTGAGAATGGCCATCGACGAGGCCGTCCTCCTGCGCCCGGTCGGCGGCGGTCAGGTGATGGCCGACCAGCTGGACCACCTGCTCGCGGTCTCCCGGCGCCCGACGGTGCAGCTCACCGTGGTGCCGCTGGCCCTCGGCGCGCACGGCGGCCTCGGCGGGACGTTCGAGCTGCTCGAGTTCGCGGGCAAGCAGGACGAGAGCGTCGTGTTCATCGAGACGGCGGTGGACGACTTCCTGCTGACCGAGAAGACCAAGACCGACACGTTCCGGAAGATCATGGACGACCTGCTCTCGTCCGGGCTGTCCGGCAGCGACGCGACCCGCGAGATCAGGGCCGCTCGCCGGCGCCTGCCGGGCTGACCCGGTCACAACAGCGGCGGACGGTTGATCTCGACGGCCCGGATGAGGGCGCGCCGGACCCGTTCGAACTCCGCCTTGTCGCGGGTGGCGAAGAGCAGGACGTCGGCTCCTCGATAGCCGGCCCGCAGCTCCATCCATCCTGGATCGCGCAGCGGCAGGTGGCGCAGGACCCCGTCGAGCTCGGCGATCGGATAGCGGTCGTGCGGCGTCTCGACGTACCAACTGGTGACGACGATGCGGCTGTCGGCGTAATACACGGCCCAGCCGCAGTGCGGGTTGCTCGGGGAAGTGCGGTCGATTGACATAGGACCCCTCCGGTCGCCGCTACCCCGATTGTCCACTGAAAACTCCTGTCGGCAACAATCCGATCACAAATTCCTGACAGCAGTGCGCTATCTGCAAAATGCAGACGGCCGAGACCAGGGCACCCGTTCGCGGACTAGAATCTTGGCCGGACGAGAAGCGCGCCGATGCGGTCCGTCGATTATCGTGAGGGCACCACCGCCTCAACTTCCCCTCAGGAGGGAGCCGCTCCTATCCATCCAGGACGACGGCGCAGTCGGACCTCATCAGTAAAAGAGGCTCGTCATGTCACAACCCATCGGACCGGCGGCCGCCCGCGACCGGCTTCGAGCCCCGCTACGTGAGCTGCGAGATTCACTGAGGCTGTCGTCCGATCGCTTGGATCGGGACAGGGAGTGGTGGGCGAGCTACCGCTTCACCGCCGAGTACCCGCACTTCGTCGACCATGAGGCCCGCGCCGCCCGGATCGGCGTGTGTCAGCCGCTCGTCGTGCCCGGCATCCTCCAGACCAGGGCGTACGCGGAAGCGGCCACCGCGGCGATCATCGGCCTGCCGCAGGATCATCCGGCCGTCCTGGCGCGCGTGGAGGTGCGGCTCGGCCGGCAGTTCGACCTGCTGAACCGGATGGCCGGCGCGGACCCACCACGGCTGACCGTCGTTCTCGACGAGATAGTCCTGCGCCGGCCCGTCGGCGGCGCGGCGGTCCTGCGCGCACAGCTCGACGCCCTGCTCGAACTGTCCACGATCGACAGCATCGCGGTGGCGGTGATGCCGACCCGGGACGGCGCCCATGCCGGCCTGGGCGGCTACTTCGAGCTGTTGCGGTTCCCCGGCGGGCAGGAGGACGTCGTCTTCATCGAGTCGACGGCCACCGACTCCCTGCTGACCGGCGCCGCCGCCACCGCGCCGTACCGTGACAGCCTGGACCGGCTGGTCTCCACGCCCGGCGACGGGCGCCCGGCCGCGGAGACCATCGCGCAGATCCGCGACTCGCTCGGCTAGAAGATCACCACCGAGCGGGCGCCCTCGCCGCGGGACATGCGGTCGAACGCCTCCGGGACGTCGGCCAGGCCGATGCGGTCCGTGATCAGGTGGTCCAGGTCGAGCGCACCGGACAGCACGTCCCGCGCCAGCTCCGGCACCTCACGGTCCGGGTCCGACGAGCCGTACACCGACGCGCGCAGCGTGCGGGCACTGTTGAAGATGTCCAGCGCGCTCAGCTGCACCATGTCGTCGGCGCCGCCCATGCCAACGACGGTCACCTGGCCGCCCCGGCGGGTCGTCCGCCAGGCAGCCCGGATCGTCGCCGCGCGGCCCACGCACTCGAACGCGTGGTCCGCGCCCAGCCGCGACGTGAGCGCCCGGATGTCCTTCGTCAGGTTCTCCGAGGAGACCACGAAGTCCGTCGCCCCCGCCGCCTCGGCCAGCGCCTTCTTCGACTCCGACACGTCGACCGCGATGACCGTCGCGGCTCCGGCCGCCCGGGCCGCCGCGACGACCGACAGCCCCACTCCGCCGAGGCCGATCACGACCACGGACGAGCCCGGCGCGACCCGCGCGGTGTTGCGCACCGCGCCGATACCGGTCAGGACCGCGCATCCCAGCAGCGCCGCGCTCTCCCAGGCCAGCTCGTCCGGCACCGCAATGACGGCCTTCTCCGGCACCACGACCTGCTCGGCGAACGCGCCCAGCCCGAGCGTCACGTGCACCGGGGCACCGTCGAGGGTGATGCCGTTCTCCAGCGCCGCCACGTTCGACGCCGCGCACAGCCACGGTTCGTCGTGGATGCAGAACCAGCAGTCGCGGCAGGGCGGTGCCCAGTTCAGCGCGACATGCGTGCCGGCACGCACCCGGGCGACGCCCGCGCCGGCCTCGACCACCTCGCCCGCCGCCTCGTGGCCCAGCACCAGCGGATGTGGCGGGCTCAGCGTGCCGTTCACCATGGACAGGTCCGAGTGGCAGACCCCGGCCGCCTTGATCCGGACCCGGACCTGGCCGGGCCCGACCTCGGGCAGGCGCAACTCCTCGACCGCGGGCGCCGCGCCCCTGTCACGAACGACCAGTCCCCGTATGTAAGCACTCATCGCTGAATCGCCTTCGTCTGCTGGAATTCGGCGAGGCCGTACGGCCCCAGTTCCCGGCCGTGGCCGGACTGCTTGTAGCCGCCGAACGGCGCGGCCGGGTTGAACGAGGCGCCGTTGACGTCGACCGCGCCCGTGCGCATCCGCCGGGCCACCGCCATCGCCCGGTCCTCGCCGCCCCAGACGCCTCCGGCCAGGCCATACCTCGAGTTGTTGGCGATCTCCACCGCGTGGTCGTCGGTGTCGAACGGAATGATCGACAGCACCGGGCCGAAGACCTCCTCCTGCGCCAGTTCGCTCGCCGGGTCGACGTCCGCGAAGACGGTCGGCGCGACGAAGTAGCCCCGGTCCGGAACCGCCGCGTCGCCGGCCACCTGCCGGGCGTCGGCCCGGGCGATGAAGCCGCGGACGCGTTCGCGCTGCGCCGCCGACACCAGCGGTCCGAGGCGGGTTCCCTCGTCGAACGGGTCACCGGTCGAGTATGCCGAGACGGTAGCGGCGGCGAGCTCAACGGCCGCCGGGTAGAGGCTGCGGTGCACCAGCATGCGCGTCCACGCCGTACAGGTCTGACCGGAGTTCAGCAGGGCGTTGCCCACGCCGACCTTGACCGCCTTCGTCAGGTCGGCGTCCTCGAGGATCACGTTGGCGGACTTGCCGCCCAGCTCCAGCGACACCCGGGCGATCCGGTCGGCCGCCGCGTGGGTGATCGCCCGGCCGGTCGCCGTTGAGCCGGTGAACGACACCATGTCAACGTCCGGGTGCCCGGCGATCGCGGCGCCGACCGCCGGCCCGGTCCCGGTCACCAGGTTGAGCACGCCGGGCGGCAGGCCGGCCTCGTCGGCGGCGTCGAACAGCAGGTACGCCACCAGCGGCGTCAGCTCGCTCGGCTTCAGCACCACGGTGCAGCCCGCGGCCAGCGCGGCGGCCACCTTGGCGACGACCTGGTGCAGCGGGTAGTTCCACGGCGTGATCGCCCCGACGACACCCACCGGCTCGCGTACGACCAGCGAGTTGCCGATCGTCTCCTCGCGTACCGGCTCGGCCGCCAGGTCCGCGTACCCCCGGAGAACCGTGAGCGGCAGTCCTGCCTGGACCGCCTTCGCGATCTTGAGCGGCGTGCCCAGCTCGAGCCCGACGGTGCGTGCGATGTCGCCCGCCCGGGCGGCGAGCGACTCGTGCAGCTTGCCGAGCATCGCACCGCGCTCGGCCATCGAGGTCTCCGCCCAGCCGGGGAACGCCAGGCGCGCGGCCGCGACGGCCCGGTCGACGTCCTCGGCGCCGCCGGCGGGCACGTGGCCCAGGATCTCCTCGGTTGCCGGGTTCTCGACCGGGATCGTCTCCGCGGACGACGGCGGCACCCAGGCCCCGCCGAGGTAGATCTTGTCGCGCGACAGGCTCATGTCAGGCTCCCTTTCAGCGAATCCAGGCCGGCCTTCTTCAGTTCCAGGCCGGCGAGAACGGTTTCCAGGCCGAGTGCGAACGCACCCTCGTCGACGCTCTGGCGGCGCTCGGCGAGCAGGTGTGCGTTGCGCAGGTGCGGGTAGCGCTCGTCGTACAGCTCGGGATCCTCGTCGAAGCCTAGGGCGAACGACCCGAGCGCCGCGCCCGTCACGAGATACCGCATCAGGGCGCCGATGTGCGTGGCGCGGCCGGGCGGCCAGCCGGCCGCGATGAGCCCGCCGTAGACGGTGTCGGCCATGGCCAGCGCCGCGGGCCGGCGGCCGGGACCGTGCGCTAGGACCGGGACGATGTTCGGGTGCGCGGAGAGCACCGCGTGGTACGAGTGCGCCCAGAGCCGCAGCGCCTCGCTCCAGTCGTTGCCGGTGAAGTAGGAGACGTCGACCTGGGCGACGACCGCGTCGGCGACGGCGTCCAGGATCTCCGCCTTCGTCGCGAAGTGGTTGTAGAGCGAGGGCCCGGCGACGCCCAGCTCGGTGGCGAGCCGCCGGACCGAGACCGCCTCGAGCCCTTCGGCGTCGACCAGGGCACCGGCGACCTCCACGATCCGCTCTCGGGTGAGCAGCGTGTGCCGGGGCCGGGCCATTTTGACGCTCCTGAAACTCTGGACGGCGCAAAACTTACACCGCTAGTTTTATCACGTGGACTTTTCACTCAGCGACGAGGAGAGGGCGGTCCGTGACACCGCCCGGACATTCATCACCCGCGAGGTCATGCCTCTGGAACAGGAGGCGCTGCGGCGCGAACGGGCGCACCTGCCCGGGCTCGAGCCGAGCGAGCTGCGTGAGCTGCAGCTCAAGGCGAAGAAGTTCGGCTTCTGGGGACTGTCGACCCCCGAGCAGTACGGCGGCATGGACCTCCCGGCGGTCGTCCAGTCGTTGATCTGGACCGAGGTCGGCCGCACGTTCGTGCAGTTCAAGTTCGGCGGCGAGGCCGACAACATCCTGTATCACGCCAACGACCAGCAGAAGGCCGAGTATCTCGTCCCGACGATCGAGGGCGACCGGATCTCCTGCTTCGCCATCACCGAGCCGGGCGCCGGCTCCGACGCGGCGAACATCAAGCTCAGCGCCCGGCGCGACGGCGACGACTGGATCCTCAACGGGGAGAAGACGTTCATCACGAACGGCAACGACGCCGACTTCGTGATCGTCGTCGCGGTCACCGACCGGGAGAAGGGCGTCCGCGGCGGCGGCACGACCGCGTTCCTGGTCGACCGCGACATGGGCTGGCGCTCCGAGTTCATCCAGACCATGGGCGAGGGCGGCCCGGCGTCGCTGATCTTCGACAACGTCCGGGTGCCCGCCCGCAACATCCTCGGCGAGATCGGCCAGGGCTTCGAGCTGGGCATGAAGTGGATCGGCAAGGGCCGCTACCTGATCCCGTCGAACGCGGTCGGCATCGCCGAGCGCGCGCTCGGCATGGCGATCGAGTACGCGAACACCCGCGAGACCTTCGGCACCACGATCGGCACCAACCAGGCGATCCAGTGGATGATCGCCGACTCCGAGGTGGAGCTGGAGGCGGCCCGGTGGCTCATCCTGCGGGCCGCGTGGACCGTGGACCAGGGCGACGACCCGCGGCACGCCTCGTCGATGGCGAAGCTCTACGGCGCCAACATGGTCAACAACGTCGTCGACCGGGTGATGCAGATACACGGCGGCATGGGCTACACCCGCGAGCTGCCGATCGAGCGCTGGTACCGGCAGGTCCGGCTGATGCGCATCTACGAGGGCACCGACGAGATGCAGCGGCTGATCATCTCCCGCGACCTGCTGCGCGGGTACACCAAGATCGGCGGGCACCTGGCATGACGCAGGCGCCGGAAGGAGGCTCGACATGACCATGTTGTCGCTGGCGGCGGTCCTGGCCGAGGGCGCACGCCGGTACCCGGGGAAGGTCGCGGTCGTCGACTGCGACGACCGGATCACCTACCGGGAGCTCTGGGACCAGTCCCTGTCCTACGCCGCGGGCCTGCGCGAGTTCGGCGTCGGCCCGGGCGACACCGTCGCCGTCCTGATCCCCAACGTGGCCGACTTCCCCCGGGCCTACTTCGGGGCGCTCGCGGTGGGCGCGCGGATCGTCCCGGTCCATCTGCTGCTGACCGCGAGCGAGATGGCGTACGTGCTGCGCGACAGCGGCACCGACGTGCTCGTGGCGCACTCCAGCCAGTTGCGGACGGCGGCCGCCGCGGCGGAGCTCGCCGGCGTCCGGCTGGTGAGCGTCGGCCCGATGCCGCCGGGCGTGCCCGACGCGCCGCCGCGGCTGGAGGAGGCCGCGGCGGCCGCCACCCCGCTGCCGACCTACGTGAGCCGGGAGGCCGAGGACGTCGCGGTGGTCTTCTACACCAGCGGCACCACGGGCGAGCCGAAGGGCGCCCTGCTGACCCACCTCAACCTGGTCATGAACGCGACCGTGAACATCTTCGACGCGAACGACGCGCGCGAGGACGACGTGGTCCTGGGCTGCCTGCCGCTGTTCCACACCTTCGGCCAGACCGTCGGCATGAACGGCACCTTCCGGCTGGGCGGGACCCTCGTGCTGCTGGCCCGCTTCACCGGCGAGGCGGCGATCGACCTGATGGTCCGCGAGCGGGTGACCGTCTTCCACGGCGTACCGACGATGTACATCGGCCTGGTCGAGGCGGCGGCGAAAGCGGACAAACTGCCCGACTTGCGACTCTGTGTATCGGGCGGGGCATCACTGCCGGTGGCCGTGCTCGAGCGGTTCAGCGAGGTCTTCCGCTCCACGGTCTACGAGGGCTACGGCCTGTCCGAGACGTCGCCGACGGCGACCACCAATCAGCCCGCGTTCGGCACCCGCGCCGGCTCGATCGGGCACCCGATCTGGGGCGTCGAGGTGGAGATCGCCCGGGCGGAGATCGACGAGCGCATCGAGCTGCTGCCGGTCGGCGAGCTCGGCGAGATCGTGATCCGCGGCCACAACGTCTTCGCGGGCTATCTGAACCGGCCCGAGGAGACCGCGAAGGCGCTGGTCGACGGCTGGTTCCGCAGCGGCGACCTGGGCGTCAAGGACGCCGAGGGCTTCATCACGATCGTCGACCGCAAGAAGGACCTGGTCATCCGGGGCGGCTTCAACGTCTACCCACGCGAGGTGGAGGAGGCCCTGGCCCGGCACCCGGCCGTGGTGCAGGTCGCGGTGATCGGGGTGCCCGACGAGGTGCACGGCGAGGAGATCTGCGCCGTCGTCGTCGCCGGCCCCGGGGGCGTCACCGAGCAGGAGCTCATCGACTGGTCGCGGGAGCGGCTGGGCCGGCACAAATACCCGCGCCAGGTCCGGTTCGTCGACGCCCTGCCGATGGGGCCCAGCTTCAAGGTGCTCAAGCGCGAGCTACGCAAGACCTTCGGATCGTAGGGAGGCCAGCAGCCTGGGCAGCTCGGCCACGATCGGCTTGTCCGCCGGCAGCCATGGGACGCTGTCCAGCTCGCCGGCGGTCAGCCAGCGCATCGCCGAGTGCTCGAGGGCGCGTGGCCGGTCGCCGTTCAGCAGCGTCACCGCGTAGACCCGCAGGATGGCTCGGCCGTGCGCCAAGGGCACGTCCGGGCCCACCCGGGCGCCCACCCGCACCCGGACGCCGAGCTCCTCGGCGCACTCGCGGGCCAGCGCCTCGGCGTCGGTCTCCCCGGGCTCGACCTTGCCGCCCGGGAACTCCCAGCGCCCGGCGGCCTCCGGTGGCGCCGAGCGCTCGCAGGCGAGCACCCGGCCATCGGTCACGATCACAGCCGCGACAATCACTCTGGGTGATGTCCGGCCGCTGACGTGGTGTTCGTGGCGCATGAGCCAAGAGCGTGCCACAAAACTTGGCCGATCAGGTTGCCCGAGCCGTCCCGATCGTCACGAGAACACGGATATGTGGGCGTGGACATAGTTGACGGGGGAGGCGAGACTGTTTGGCACCGACCATGACGACACGGCGACAGTTTGGCCACAAGCCGGCAACGACGCCAGGGAGGTGGGCCATGCGGGGCAGAAAAACACGCGGCATCCGCTCCGACTACTTGAGCGATGCGCTCGCGGTGCTCGGCGGGTGGACCCGGGACGGCGTCCAGCTGAAGCGCGTCCTCGCCTGCGACGAGAGCCAGCATGCCGCATTGACGGAACGGATCAAGGTCGCCGCCGACACGCTGCGCCTGCGCCCCAGCATCCGGCGGATGGACGGTCACACGCAGATCCTGCTCGGCGCGTCCGACGGCGTGGCCATCACCGACGGTGAGGTTACCCTCGCAGCCCGCATCGAGGATGCGTACCGCACGGTGGTCGGGCCCCAGTAGCCTTTCGACCATGACGGCACCGGTTTACGACAGCAAGGGCCAGCTCCAGCAGATCGAGAGCGGCCTGCTCGAGGGCGAACAGATCATCGCGGTGTACGACGCGATCGGCGCCGGCACCGGCTTCATCGGGCTCACCACCCGCCGCGTGATCATCCAGGACAAGTCGTTCGTCGGGAAGCGCATCGCGATCACGAGCATCCCGTACTCCAAGGTGAGCAGCGTCAGCGTGGTCAGCAACAAGAGCTGGGCGGGTCAGTTCTTCTCGAGCGGCACCATCGCGATCACGGTCGGCACGCACACCTACGAGGTCGAGTTCCGGGGCACGGAGAAGACCCAGCACGTGCACAACGTGATCCTGCACTACGCGTCCTAGCTCCCGCTTCGCCCCGCGCCCACGACGGCCCGGCCCGCACGCCCGCTTTGTCCGGGCTGCGGGCCGGGCTTTTTGCGTGATGAACAAAAGTCCGACCGGGACTGACGAAAGTATGGACAGCTGCGCCGCAAGTTACTAACGTTTGCACACTGTTACACGTTAGTAACAAGTGGCGAGATCATCCCCGGGGTCTCGGCGCTTGGCCAGGGCTCGGCGTATCGGCGCAAGGTAGCCCACACCTGGCAACTCCCCTACGTCAGGAAAGGGACTGGACCCCTATGTCCGTCAGACATCGACGAATGCCCAGGCTTCGATATACAGCAGGTGCGGCGCTGCTCGTCGCCGCGAGCCTGGTCGCCACGGCGGCGCCCGCGCAGGCACACGACATCGACCCCGCCGACTTCCAGCAGGTGACGCTCGCCAAGGGAGTCGCCGAGGTCGGCGAGCCGATGGCCATCGCCGTGCTGCCCGACTCCTCGGTGCTGCACACCGCCCGCAACGGCACGCTGCGGCGCACCGACCGGAACGGCACCACGACCGTCGTCGGCACGCTCGCCGTATACAGCCACGACGAGGAGGGGTTGCAGGGCGTCGGCGTCGATCCCGGCTTCGCCACCAACCGGCAGATCTACCTCTACTACGCGCCGCCGCTGACCACCCCCGCCGGGGACGCGCCGAGCACCGGCTCGGACTGGTCCGCGTGGACCGGCGTCAACCGGCTCTCCCGCTACACGCTCAACGCCGACTTCACCCTCAACACCGCCAGCAAGGTCGACGTCCTGGACGTGCCCGCCACCCGCGGCCTCTGCTGCCACGTCGGCGGGGACATCGACTTCGACGCGGCCGGCAACCTCTACCTGTCCACCGGCGACGACAGCAACCCGTTCGACTCGGCGGGCTACTCGCCGATCGACGAGCGCGCCGACCGCAACCCCGGCTACGACGCCCAGCGCAGCGCCGCCAACACCAACGACCTGCGCGGCAAGGTGCTGCGCATCAAGGTGAACGCCAACGGGACCTACTCCGTCCCCGCCGGCAACCTCTTCGCGCCCGGCACGGCGAACACCCGGCCCGAGATCTACGCGATGGGCTTCCGCAACCCGTTCCGGATGAGCGTCGACAAGGCGACCGGCGTCGTCTACCTCGGCGACTACGGCCCCGACGCGGGTTCCACCGATCCGAACCGCGGCCCGAGCGGCCAGGTCGAGTTCAACCGGATCACCAGCCCGGGCAACTACGGCTGGCCGTACTGCACCGGCACGAACACCAGCACCGAGACCTACAACGAGTGGAACTTCGCCACCGGCGGCACCGGCGCGAAGTACGACTGCGCCGGCGGCCCGACGAACAACTCGTTCCGCAACACCGGGCAGACCAAGCTCCCGCCGGCCCGGCCGGCCTGGATCCGGTACGCGGGCGACGCGGGCAGCCCGCCCGAGTTCGGCGGCGGTTCGGAGTCACCAATGGGCGGCCCGGTCTACCGCTACGACGCAGGCCTGAACTCCCCGACCAAGTTCCCGCAGTCGCTCGACGGGCACTTCTTCGCCGGCGAGCTGGGCCGCGGCTGGATCAAGCCGATCCACGTCGGAGCGGACGGCTCGGTCGGCGAGATCTCGAGCTTCCCGTGGGTAGGTAAGCAGGTCATGGACATGGCCTTCGGGCCGGAGGGCTCGCTCTACGTCCTCGACTACGGCACCGGCTACTTCAACGGCGACGCCAACTCGGCGCTGTACCGCTTCGACTACCTGGCCGGCTCGAACCGGGCACCGACCGCGGTGGCGAGCGCCAGCAGGACGTCCGGTCAGGCGCCGCTGACGGTCGCCTTCTCCTCGGCCGGATCCTCCGATCCGGAGGGTGGTGCGCTCACCTACTCGTGGAACTTCGGCGACGGCACCAGCACCAACTCCGCGAACCCGTCGAAGACCTACACGGCCAACGGCACGTACACGGTCACGCTGACCGCGCGGGACGCCGAGGGCCTGACGGGCACGGCGAACGTGACCATCACGGTCGGCAACACCGCGCCGGCGGTGAAGATCAACAGCCCGTTCAACGGCGCGCTCTTCTCGTACGGCGCGACGATCCCGTTCTCGATCACCGTCACCGACCCGGAGGACAGCTCGATCAACTGTGCCGCCGTGAAGATGACCTACGTACTCGGCCACGACAGCCACGGCCACCAGATCACCTCGCAGAACGGCTGCACCGGTTCGATCACCATCCCGGTCGACGGCGAGCACGACTCGGCGGCGAACATCTTCGCGGTCTTCGATGCCGAGTACACCGACGCGGGCGGCCTGACCACGCACACCCAGCACACGCTGCAGCCGCGGCACCGGCAGGCCGAGCACTTCAAGACCGCGTCCGGCGTCGACCCGATCGGCAAGACGCAGGCCGAGGGCGGCGCGACCGTCGGCAACATCAACAACGGGGACTGGATCGCGTTCGAGCCGTACCGGCTGAACAACGCGACGTCCTTCACCGCCCGGGTCTCCTCCGGCGGCGCCGGCGGCACGCTGCAGATCCGGACCGGGTCTCCGACCGGCACGGTGCTCGGCTCGGCCACGGTGCCGGTGACCGGCGGCTGGGAGACCTTCACCAACGTCACGGGTACGGTCAGCGGCGCGCCGGCCAGCACCGGCACCCTCTATCTGACCTTCGCCGGAGGTTCCGGGGCGCTGTTCGACGTGGACGCGTTCACGCTGAACACCGGGGCGGGCCCGATCGTCGGGCTGGCGGGCAAGTGCCTGGACGTCGCCGGCGGCGCCACGGCCGACGGCACGAAGATCCAGCTCTACACCTGCAACGGCACCGCCGCGCAGAACTGGACCGTCACCCCGAACGGCCCGGTCAAGGCGCTCGGCAAGTGCCTGGACGTCGCCGGCGGCGCGACCGCCAACGGCACCAAGACACAGCTCTACACCTGCAACGGCAGCGGCGCGCAGACGTGGGCCGCCAACGCCGACGGAAGTCTGCGCAACCCGCAGTCGGCCAGGTGCCTCGATGTCAGCCAGAACAGTTCGGCCAACGGCCAGCAGATCCACATCTGGGACTGCCTGGGCGCCGCCAACCAGAAGTGGGTGCTGCCATGATCGGCAAGTTGTTAGCTGCCCTGATGTTGCTACCCGCCCCGGCGGCGGTGGCCGACGCTCCGTACGACGTGCTGGTCTTCTCCCGCACGGCCGGATTCCGGCACGACTCCATCGCGGCCGGCACCCAGGCCATCCGTGACCTGGGCGCCGCCAACGGCTTCTCGGTGACCGCGACCGAGGACCCGGCGGTGTTCACCGCCGCCGGGCTGGCCGGCTACGAGGCCGTCGTCTTCCTCAACACGACCGGCGACGTGCTCGACAACAGCCGGCAGACCGCGTTCGAGAGCTACATCCGCGGCGGCGGTGGCTACGTGGGCGTGCACGCCGCCGCCGACACCGAGTACGACTGGCCGTTCTACGGCCAGCTGGTCGGCGCGTGGTTCGCGTCGCACCCGGCGATCCAGCCGGCCGCGGTGGTGGTCGGTGACCGCGCCCACCCGGCGACGGCGCACCTGCCGCAGCGCTGGAACCGCACCGACGAGTGGTACAACTACCGCACCAACCCCCGCTCTACCGCCCGCGTGCTGGCCACCCTGGACGAGGGCTCGTACTCGGGCGGCGGCATGGGCGCCGACCACCCGCACGTCTGGTGCAAGACGCTCGACGGCGGCCGGTCGTTCTACACCGGCGGCGGCCACACGATCGAGTCCTACGCGGACCCGGCCTTCCGGGCACACCTGCTCGGCGGCATCCGGTACGCGGCCAGGGCGGCCGACGCCGACTGCCGCCCGGAGACCGGTTACACGTCGCTGTACAACGGCTCGACCGCCGGCTGGTCGCAGGCCGGTCCGGGCAGCTTCACCAACAGCGACGCGACCCTCACCTCGGTCGGCGGCATGGGCCTGTTCTGGTACAGCGGGAAGCAGTTCACCAACTACTCGCTGAAGCTGGACTGGCGGCTGGCCGGCGACGACAACTCGGGCGTGTTCCTCGGCTTCCCGCCGTCGACCGACCCGTGGTCGGCGGTGAACAACGGCTACGAGGTGCAGATCGACGCGACGGACGCCGCGGACCGCACCACCGGCGCGGTCTACACGTTCAAGTCCGCCGACCTCGCCGCCCGCGACGCCGCGCTCAACCCGCCCGGCGCGTGGAACACCTACGAACTGCTGGTCGAGGGCGAGCGCCTGCAGGTGTTCCTGAACGGCACGAGGATCAACGACTTCACCAACACCGACCCGGTCCGCTCGCTTGCCGGCCACATCGGCCTGCAGAACCACGGCGACGGGGACGACGCCTCGTTCCGCAACATCCGGATCAAGGAACTGGGCGGTACCCCGCCCGTCCCGGGCGTCGGCCCGATCGTCGGGCTGGCGGGCAAGTGCCTCGACGTGGCCGGCGCCGGCACGGCGAACGGCACGAAGATCCAGCTGTACACCTGCAACGGCAGCGGCGCGCAGAACTGGACCGTGATCCCGAACGGCGCGATCGAGGCGCTGGGCAAGTGCCTCGACGTCGCCGGCGGCGGCTCGGCCAACGGCACCAAGGCCCAGCTGTACACCTGCAACGGCACCGGCGCGCAGAACTGGTCGGCCCAGTCCGACCAGACCCTGCGCAATCCGCAGTCCGGCAGGTGCCTGGACGTGAGCCAGAACAACCCGGCCGACGGCCAGCAGATCCACATCTGGGACTGCCTGGGCGCGGCCAACCAGAAGTGGGTGCTGCCCTAGAACTCCAGAACTCTGGTGGGCAGCGGCGTCTCGGTCACCGAGCCGTCCGCTGCCCGCTTGAGCTCGTAGCCCAGCGGGCCCTCCTTGTCGGCCACCACCTCGGCCAGCCGGGTGCCGCGGTAGACCAGCCCGGCGCCGTCGTCGGTCGCGTAGCCGTCGCCGAGCGTCCCGTCGCCGATCAGCTTGTGCATCATCGGCCGGCGCTGCTCCTCGCCGTCGTAGTGCACCCCGTTGCTGTACGGCAGCCAGCCCAGCCCGTCGGTGAACGCCCGCAGCTCGGGTCCGAAGCTGTCGGTGCTGCCGCCCCGGTGCCAGCAGATCGAACCGGCGGACACGCCGCCCAGCACGATCCCGGCCTGCCACGCCTCGTGCAGGATCTCCTCGATACCGTGCACCCGCCAGACCGCGACCAGGTTGGCGACGCTGCCGCCGTTGACCCAGATCACGTCCTGGTCGAGCAGGTGCGCGCGGATGTCGTCGTGATTCGGCATCGGGAAGAGCTGCAGGTGCGAGGCCCGGTAGCTGGTCTTCGCGAACGCCGCGTAGGTCGCTCCGATGTAGTCGGCGGGGTCACCTATCGCCTGGTGCAGGAAGCAGAACCTGGCGGTCTCGCCGGCGTTCGCCAGCTCCGCGGCGAAGTGGTGGATCGGCCCGACCTGCAGGTCGAACAAGCCGTAGCGGCCGCGCCGGAATCCGGCGCTCGTGGCGAGAATCGTGGGTTCGTCGGCTGTCATCGCGACATCATGGCGCACGCGTCGGCGGTCTCCAGAACGAGGTCGGTGGCGGCGTCCAGCGCCGCGGCGAGGTGCACCGGGTCGCCGTCCAGGCCGGCGAAGAGGGCGTCGACCCGCTCGGCGAGACGCGGCGGCGCGCCGGGCAGGGCGGCGGACGCGGCCACCGCGCCCTTTTCGTTGATCAGCCAGCGCCCGGCCGCGCCGTGCAGCGCGTGCGCACACACCCCCACCAGCCGGAACAGGCAACCGGCCAGGTAGGCCGAGTCCCCGCGCGGCACCGCCTTGCGTGCGACTCCGACGAGGAAGTCCGCCTCCCACAGGCCGGCGACGAGGCTCTCGCGCAGCGCGGGCGGGAAGACCCGGGCCCGCCCCTGCAGCGCCGCCAGCTCGCCGGCCGGATCGGCCAGGACCACCCCGAGGGCGACCTCTCCCGCGTACGCGAAGTCCGGCACGCCCAGCGGATGGCCCACCTGCGCGTGGAACGCGTACCGGCCCTGCTCCGCGTCCGCGCACGCCTGCTCGACCCGGCGCACGTCGCGGTAGATCCAGTCGACCGCCGCGCCGTCGACGGTCAGCCAGCCGCCGCCGTCCACCCACGGTCCCCACTCGCCGGGCGAGGTGACCCGCGCCGCCGGGCCGCCGAAGACCCTGGCCCGCTCCGCCAGCGCCGCCACGTCGAGCGGCGCGCGGTAGTAGACGCCCAGGTCGGTATCGGAGTCCGGGGTGTGCGTGCCCCGGGCCCGGCTCCCGCCCAGCAGCACGCCGGTAACGCCGGGCACCTCGGCCAGGCTCGCGGCGAGCTCGTGCAGCCGCGTGTCGCTCAACGCCACCCGGTCATCCTGCCGCACCGCGGTTCGCCCGAGCCGGCGGACTACCCTTGTTCGCCGTCCGGTTGCCGGTCGTCCTCGCCGGCCCCCGGCGTGGCGACCGTCGCGGGATCCTGCGCGGCGTCCTTGGCGGCGTTCTTCGAGACGTCCTTCGCGGCATCCTTCCCGGCGTCCCTCGGCTCCGCCTCGCAGGGAAGCGTGAGCTGGAGCTCGTCGATGTCGACGGGGGTGAGCAGGCTCAGGTCGCCGTCGATGAGGTCCTCCTGGCGCCGATCGCCGTTTCCGTCGATGCAGGCGGTGCCGCGGCCGAGACCGATGCACGGCCCGAGCCCGAGCTGGCATTCCCGCCGGTGCGGGAGCCCGCCGCCGAGGCCGTTGCCACGCCGGTTGCCGAAGGCCACCACCCGGTGCTGCGGTTCGCGGGTGACGGTCGAGTCGATGAGCCGGCGACCCGTCTCCTTGCTGCCGGTGAAGGTCACCTCGTAGTGCAGCACCCGCTCGCCGGGTATCCCGGGCGTCTGGATCCTCCTGCTGCCGGGCGGCAGGGACGGATCCCGGATCAGCCTGGTCCGGAACGGGATCGACTCGGACTCCGAGACGCGCTCGACGCGCACCACGAGGCCCGCGGGCCCGGCCACCCGGACGGATCCGCCCGCCGGCGACGCGGCGGCACCGGCGGAGTTCCCGCCGCCGACCGGAGTCGTCCGGCGCGGCGTCCGGGTCGCGGTCCGATCCGCCTCGGCGGGCCCGGACCGGCCGTCGTCCGCCGGCTCCGCCCCGGCGCGGCCGGTGTTCGGCAGGCCCGCGCTCTGGTCACCGCCGCTCCGGCCTGCCGGGCCCTGGCCACCACCGTCCTGACCGGCGGCGTCCTCGGCGCCGAGTTCCGAGGCGTCGGGCGGGGGCAGCTCGACGACGGACGAATCGCTGCCGACTGCGTTCACCACTCGCGTGTCCGTGCTCGTCAGGGCGGCGATACCCGCCGCCGAGCCGGCCACGACGACGAGCGCCCCGAGCCCGGCGGTGGCCATCCGTACCCCGAATGGCAGCCGCGCCCAAAATGACTTTCGCGGCGTTTCGAGTAGATGCTGCCAGGAATCACTAGATGTCTGGATTAGCACCAAAGCATTGTGCTTCCGCGGACTCCCGGCGCCAGCGTCAAAGCCGCACCCGAAAGGATGACGGTCGCCCGTGCGACGGCTATCCGACACCGGCGGCAGGCCGCACTCCAGGTCCCTGACCGGGCCGGAATCGGGCCGAGAATCGCGGACACGCCCACGATTCCTGGAGGTACGGTGCGCAGAACGATCAGCATCCTCGCGGCGACGACGATGGCGGTCGCCGGCTCGCTCGCGATCGGCGCCCCCGCCTCGGCCGCCACGCCGAGCCTGCGCTTCCACGGCGCCCAGTACGACTCACCGGGCAAGGACAACCGCAGCAACGCGAGCCTCAACAGCGAGTGGATCTCTTTGATCAACAGCGGTAACAAGCCGGTCAACCTCAGCCGCTACACGATCCGCGACGCGTCGAACCACGTGTACACGTTCGGCAACGTGACGATCGCCGCCAAGGGCGGCCGCATCTGGCTGCACACCGGCAAGGGCACCAGGAGTGGCCGCGTCGTCTACTGGGGCAGCGGCAACTACATCTGGAACAACACCGGCGACACGGCGACGCTGCGCAACGCCGCCGGCAAGAACCTCGACGCCTGTTCGTGGAGCTCGCGGAAGGACCGGGTCTGGGTCGCCTGCTGACCAGCCGGACGAACGCTGTCCGGCCTCGGCCTCGAGGTCAGGCCGTACGATCGGTGCCATGGCCGCCACCCCGCCTCCCGTGCCGCTCAGCGGCGAGGAGCAGGCGGTCATGCGCGCCTTCGGCCGGCTGATCCAGGTCCTGCCGCGCCTGCTCGACGCCGACCTCGAGCGGGACCAGCGCATGTCCCTGAGCGAGTACACCGCCCTGCGGCACCTGTCGGAGACCGAGGACCGGCGGATGCGGATGAGCGAGCTCGCCGCGGCCTGTGACATGTCGCTGAGCGGCATGACCCGGCTGGCCGGCAAACTCGAGTCGCTCGGCTACCTGAAGCGGATCCGCTGCGAGCTGGATGCCCGCGGCTCCAACGCGGTGCTCACTCCCGCCGGCCTCGCCCGGCTGCGGGAGGCCTGGCCGGATCACCTGGCCAGCGTGCGGCGGCACATCTTCGATCACCTGGAGGGCATGGATCTGCGCCGGCTCGCGACGGTGCTCGAGGCGATGACCGGCTCCGCCGGGCCGGCGTGCAACAGTTCTTCGCATGACGACTGACGACCTGCCGGCCGGCATCGGCGCTCCCGCCACGCGGGCCCTGCACCTCGCGGGATATCACCGCCTGGCGGAGCTCGACGGCGTCAGCCGGGCCTCGCTGGCCGCGTTGCACGGCGTCGGGCCCAAGGCGCTGCGCATCCTGGCTGAGGCCCTCGGCGCACGCGGCATGTCGCTGGCCGAGTGACGTTCGATCCCGGTCAACCGGTCGTCCGGCGCTACCTGCACGCCGACCGCCGCATCGCCGCCGCGCAGGCCGCACTGGTCGTCGCCGACGACGCGGACGGGCTGCTGCTGTGGAGCGACATCGGCGCCGAGACCATGCGGCGCACCGATCTGTCCGGCGGGCCGACCCGGCACCTGAGCATCGCCGCCGAGGTGGCGATGCCCACGATGTTGAGCCCGAGCCACCACCGGGGCTTCCGCACGCTGCTGCTCATGCCGCCCGGCGCCGCCCATTCGGTCTCCTGGAACTGGCTCGCGGACGGCACGTTCGCCGGCTGGTACGTCAACCTGGAGACGCCGGCCCGGCGCTGGTCCGGCGGGGTGGACACCCGTGACCAGTCGCTCGACGTGCTGGTCGGCGCCGACCGCGCGTGGCTGCTGAAGGACGAGGACGACCTGGCGGCGCTGGACCCGGCGGAGGCGGCGGCCGTCCGGGCCGAGTGCGTACGGGTGACCGGGCTCATCGACGCGGCGGCCTTCCCCTTCGACGACAGCCGGCGGGGCTTCCGGCCGCCCGCCGGCTGGATCCCGGCGACGCTGCCGGCCTGGTGGGACGCCGTACCGGCTTGACGTATTCCGTTATGGGTATACGATCTGCCCATGGCGCGAGCGGCGACGACTACGGACGCGTTCAACGCGGTGGCAGAGCCCCGGCGGCGGCAGATCCTCGACCTCCTCGCGGCGGGCGAGCGGCCGGTCAACGACCTGGTCGAGCTGCTCGGGCTGGCGCAGCCTCAGGTCTCCAAACACCTGCGCGTGCTGCGCGAGGTCGACCTGGTGCGCGTCCGCGACGAGGGACGGCACCGGATGTACCGGATCAACGCCGAACCGCTGAAGACCATCCACGACTGGCTCAGCGGATACGAACAGTCGTGGAACACCCGGTTCGACCTCATGGACGACGTTCTAGACGAGCTCAGGAAAGCGGAGGAAGCAGATGGCGACCACGACTAGGGGCACGGCGAAGGTCACGCTGCCGGCCGACAACCAGATCCTGATCACCCGCGAGTTCAACGCACCCGCGCGGCTGGTCTGGAAGGCATACACCACGCCGGAGCTCATCAAGCGCTGGTGGAGCGGCGACCACGGCACCGTCACGATCGCCGAGGTCGACCTGCGGGTCGGCGGCGGATGGCGCTACGTGATGGAGGCCGAGGGCGGCTTCGAGGTTGCCTTCCACGGCGTCTACCACGAGATCCAGGAGCCCGAGCGCCTGGTCAACACCGAGGCCTACGAGGGCATCCCCGATCCGGACGAGCACGCGGCGCTGGTCACGACGACCCTGACCGAGAAGGACGGCCGCACGTTCATGGAGATGCTGGTCGAGCACCGCGACCAGGCGGACCGGGACGCGCACGTCAACTCCGGCATGGAGGCCGGCATGCAGGTCTCCATGGACCACCTCGAACTGGTCGCCGCCGCACTGGCCTGACCGCCGACACTGCGATCATGGGGCGGTGACCATCGCCGAGACCCCCGTCCGTGACCGCCTGGCCCGGATCACGTCCGAGGTGCTCGCGCCCGCCGTCCTGGTCGCGGTCCTGATGCTGGTGGTCGGCTGGCACGCCGGCGACGAGCCCGGCGTGTCGCGCTGGTGGGGACTGCCGGGGGCGCTCTTCGCCGCCGGCATCCCGCTGGCGTACGTCCTGCGGGGCGTCCGGACGGGACGGTTGACCAGCCACCACATCCCGGAACGCGAACACCGCCGGTTGCCGCTGCTGTTCGGAATCGGGTCGGTGGCGGTCGGCCTGCCGGCGCTGGTGCTGCTCGGCGCCCCGCGCGACGTGCCGGCGTTGATGGCGGCGGGCGGCGCGGGCCTGCTGGTCTTCGCGGCGGTGACGCACTGGTGGAAGATGTCGATCCACGCGGGCGTGGCGGCGGGCACGGTGGCGACCCTGGTCGCGGTGTACGGCCCGATCGCCCTGCTCGGCGCGCCGCTGGCGCTGCTGGCCGGCTGGTCCCGGGTACGCCTGTCGGCGCACACGACGGCACAGGTGGTCGCGGGTGCGCTGGTCGGGGCGCTGATCGCCGCGACGGTCTTCCCGGCGCTGCGCTGATCCCAGGTCTACGGCTCAGGCCCTGCCCGCCGGGGTCGCGCCCACCCGCAGACCGACGAGGATCACGACCACCGCGAGCAGGCCGGTGAAGGCGAACGAGCCGGCGAACTCCAGGAGCGCGAACAGCAGGCCCGCGACCGCCAGCGCCGCGCTGCCGCCGACCGCGTCCGTGATGCTCTTCGCCGCCGTGTTGAAGCCCTGCTCCCCCGCCGCCGACAGGGCGAGCACCAGGGTGCTGATCCGCGGATACAACGTGCCCATGCCCGCGCCCGCCGCGAACCAGCCGATCGCCGCCGCCGCGGGCGGCAGGTGCAGCACGACGGTCGCCCACTCGGCGCCGGCCCCGGCGGCGAGCAGCACCGCGCCGGCGCGGATCGCCGTACCCGGATCGAGCCGGTCGCCCAGCCGGCTCTGCACCGCCGAGGCCAGCGCCCACGCGATCGCGCCCGCCGTCAGCGTGATGCCGGAGAGCCAGGCCGGCAGGCCGTAGCGGTCGTGCAGCAGCAGCGGCAGGAAGGCCTCGGTGCCGAAGAACACCCCGCCCGCGAAACCGCAGAGCGCGACCGTCGCCGGCAGCCCCGCCCTGATCCGGTACGTGCCGGGCGGCACCAGATTGCGCAGCGCGACACCGATGACCAGCAGGACGACCGGCACGAGCAGCCACGCGGTCGCCGGCTCGAACTCGCCGAGCGAGCTCAGCGCCACCACGCTGACCGCCACCACGGTGGCCTCGACAACCCGGCGCGCATCGGCGGCCGACGCCGGCAGCCGGTCGGCGCCGGCCCGGTCGCGGCCGCGCAGCGAGGGCAGCATCAGCGCGGTCGCCACGGCCACCAGTGCGACCACGCCGAGGAACACCCAGTGCCAGCTCAGCGCCGAGGCGACCAGGCCGGCCGCGAAGGGCCCGACCATCGACGGCAGGACCCAGGCGGACGCGAACGCCCCGAAGATCCGGATGTGCAGGCTCGCCGGGTAGACCATCGCGACGAGCACGTACAGCGCGACGGTCTCGCCGCCCGCGCCGAGCCCCTGCAGGAAACGCCCGGCCACGAACACCGGCATCGTGCTCGCCGTGCCGGCGAGGGCGAGGCCGAGCGTGAAGACGCCCACCGAGGCGAGCAGCGGCACGGCCGGGCCGCGCCGGTCGGCCCAGGAACCGAAGGCCACCATGCCGACCACCCCGGCGGCGAGCGTCGACGAGAAGGCCAGGGCGTATAGCCCGCGCCCGTCCAGGTCGGCGGTCACGACGGGCATGATCGTCGTGACCGCGAGCGACTCGAACGCGGCCAGGAAGACCAGGCTCCAGGCGCCGACGGTCGTCAACGCGTACGGCCGTTGCAGGATGCCGGCCGGTCGGGTCTCGCTCTCCACACTCACTGCCCGAACCTAGGACCTCAACCCGGCTTCAGGTCAAAACCGCACGGCCTACTTCACGTCGAGGTAGTCGCTGCCGCCGTTCACCGCCGTCGAGGCGGCGTCGCCGGCGAAGACCCGCGCGACGGCGAGGTAGTCGCCGGGCGGCAGCTGGGCGGTGCCGGCGGGGCTGTCGCCGTCGCCCTGCACGACGTGGTAATTCCACGTGCTGCGGTCCCAGACGTACATGAACCTGCCGGAGACCTTGGCGGCCGCGGCGATGGCGAACTTCACCTGGTAGGTTGCCGCGGCCGAGGCCGGCGGCGGCACGGAGGCCACGACGAGACCGACCGCCACCGCGACCGCCAAGATCCGCAGCAATCTCATGGCGGCCACAGTAGACGGATCGTGCGCCTGCCGTGCACCCCGGAATGGAAGCGGGACAGCGGCGCGGCGGAGGACGTGACACACTCCCCGCCCATGACGGCACGCCTCGCAAGATCTTTCGCGATTCTCCTGCTCATCGTCGGCGCGACGATCGGCCTCGGCCCGGCACCCGCCTGGGCCGCACCGATCGACCTGAAGATGACCCTGACCGGGCCCACCACGGTCACCGCCGGCGGCGTCGTCGCCTACCGCATGCGGGTCGAGGCCGGGTCGGCGCCGGACGCCGCCTCGATACGCGCGTGGATGTACCTGCCGTCAGGCGTCACCTTCCTTCCGGCCGCGTGGCATGAAGACGAATCCGGCCCGTGCGTCGACGGCAGCTGCACGGTGAAGAGGCCCGAGCACATCGCCCGCGGAGTGTTCGAGTGGACCGTCACGCTCCAGTTCGACACCATGCCGGACGGCACCCGGCTGGGCCTGCGGGCGACCGCCGAGTCGGCCGGCGAGGAGGCCACGCCGGCCGACAACCTCGACGAGCTGGACGTGACCCTCGTGGAGGCGGACGACGTCGGCCTCACCGCGGTACCCCCGGCGGGCCCCGTGACCGCCGGCGAGCCGGTGACCTTCGATGTCATCGCGAAGAACCTCGGCCGGCGGCAGATCTCCCGGATCGCGCTCGCCTACAGCGAGCTCGGCCCGTGGTTCACCGGCGGCAGCCTCGACGTCGAGGGCTCCGAGTGCATGTCCGACCCCGGCCAGATGCGCTGCTCCCTGCCGGCGAACCTGAAGCCCGGCGAGGAGCTGCGGATCAAGAACATCTTCCCGACCCACGCGAACGACGAGACCTGGGGCACCCGGGGCACCGTCCGGATCCGCTCCACGAACAGCGACATCACCGTGAAGTTCCGTTTCGCCCCCAAGCCCGGCTCCACGACCTCACCGCCGGCCCCGGGAACCGGCGGCGGCCTCCCGGTCACCGGAACGGCGACCACGCCACTCGCCCTCGGCGGCATCGTCCTGCTCCTCGCGGGTACGGGCGCCCTGTGGGCCACGCGCCGCCGGCGCGCCTAGTCCTCGTCGGGCGTTGAGCAGCGCCGCCAGAGATAGGGCGTCGTGGTCGACACCTTCACCAGACCCGACCGCTCCAGGATCGGGCGGGAGTACTCCGTCGAGTCGCTGTGCACCAGGGACCTCGCGCTGTTCAGTGCCGCTCGGGCGCGGGCCGCCGTGAGCGCACGGTAGATGCCCCGGCCCCGCCATGATTCGCGAACGGCGCCGCCCCAGAGGCCGGCGAAGTCGCTGTCCGCCACCAGTTCCAGCCGTCCCGCCCCGACCATCTGGCCGTCGGCCTCCGCCACCCACAGCTCCATCCCCGTCCCGAGCCCGAGCCGGTGAAGGAGGGCGTCCGCCAGCTCCCGCGAGGGCTGTTCCCCGAAGACCTCGTCCGACATCGCGCTCATCGCACGGACGTCCCGCTCGCCGGTCACCCGGCGCAGCGTGACCCCGGCCGGCAGAGGCACGTCCACCGCCAGGGCGGAGGCCTCCCCGATCATGATCGACTCCGGGTCGTCCGGGAAGAACCCGTTGCGGACCAGGGCCTCGTGCAGACCGGGAGCGTGGTCGTGGCCCCGGGCCTTCCATTCCACCCGCAGGACCGCCGGCTCGGCCCGGTAGTGGTCCAGGGCCTCCGAAACCAGCCGGTCGATCGCGTCGGCGGCGGCATCGGGTAGCGGCGGATAGGTGATGAAACCCCGCCCGCCTTCGAAGGTGGCGAGCCGCAAGGGGCCGTGCCGGGCGACCGAGACCGCGCCCGCCGTCTCCGCCTCGGTGCGCAGTTGTTCGTCGTAGAGCCGGAGGAGGTACGCCGCGTCTTTCATCGCCGATCAGGCTGCCGACGCAGGCCACCCGCGTGCAACCGATTTAGCGACGCGAGGCCGATCCGTGTCTGGCATGCCAGACACCCGTGTGGTCAATTGAGGACGTCAGCTGCCTCGGCCGGCCGGCTGTACTTCTCCATCGCCGCCTTGCCGGTGCCGGCCTCCTGGAACGCCAGGGTCCATGGGCCGGTGTTCGTCTCGCCGTCCTTGCCGAAGCCGACCCACTTGCCGGTCATCCGCAGGCCGGTGGCGTCGGCCTGGAGCTGGATGGCGCCGTGGTAGCGGGCGCCGCGGTAGTAACCCTCGGCGTCGGTGGTCTCCGACCAGGTGCCGGTGACCACAGCGCCCTCAACGGTGAGGTCCATGGTCAGCATGGAGTTGGCCGACCCGGGGATGCTGCGCACCGTGAGCCTGTCGTCGTGCTGCAGCAGCACCACGTGGTGGTAGGCGGGGAAGGACTGGTCCCGGCTGCTGGAGAAGTACTGGTACTCGCTGAGCCAGATGCCCGTGTAGTTGCCGAACGGGCGGTGCTGGCCGGTCGGGGCGGTCAGCAGACCGTCGGCCCGAACCTCCAGGTCGTGCCCGCCGCGACCGTCCTCGACGACCATGGTGTCGGCGCCGGCCGGGAATCCGAGCGACGCGATCGGTAGGCGGGTGACCGCCTCCAGCGCACGGGCGCTTGCCGGCCGCGGGTTGGCGATCTCGCCGCTCTCGTATCGCTGGACGGTGCGCTTGGTGGTGCTGGGCGCGCCGGCCTGGCGCATCCGCCCGGCCAGTTCGTCCTGGCTGAGGCGCAGCGACAGACGGACCGCCCGCAACGCGGTGTTGGGTCGGTGATCGTTCTGCATGGCGACGAAGGTACTCCAACGTCGCCGCAATGTCGCCCCATATGTCGTCCGAACGCCGTCTTGCACGTCGTCGCGAAAGGCGACGTATCGGCGACATCCTGTAGTCGGAGGCGGCGGCTAGGGCCGTAAGAGATCCGTGGTCGTCGCCTCCCTTCCATCAATGCCGGAAGGCGACCATGGCCACCGTCGAACACCTCGCCGAACGCCCGACCTGGGACTGCCTGGCCTGCGGTAAGCCCTGGCCGTGCGATCCCGCACGCGAACGCCTTCTCGCGGAGCTGAGTCCGGTTCAGGTCGCCGTATACGCCTGGGCCAACCTCGAAGAGGCGGCCGGCGATCTGGCGGACATGCCGATCAGTGAGGCCTTCGACCGGTTCCTCGCCTGGACGCGGTAGGTCACGCCGGAGGCACGAACGCCTCCTTGATCAGCGGGAGTCCGCCACGGCCGCCCTGCTGAACTTTTCCGCGCGGTTTCACCAATGGAGACAGGCTGTGGTCATAGGCCCGCCGAGGTTGCACCATGCGCACGCCGCCCTGCAGTCGGCAGGGTCGTGCTTGTCCCCGCCCTTGCCCAGGGTGGATGTGGTCGGCGCGCTCTGCCCGCCCCGTGCACCCTAGGCCCTTCGATGGTGCAGTGCCACCGATCCCGATCCATCGGTGGCGCAGAACGTGCAAGGTGGAGGGTGCCGAGGGCATCACGCTGCGGACGTGATGATCGTCTTCGTAATCGGTTGGTGACTTTCGGCGACGGAGCGGGTCGCGACGAGGCTGGACCAGGGCCGGCGCCGGGATGACGCGGTTCGGGGTGTGCAGTCGGCGGAGTTGCCGGCGTCGGTGGCGTGGTTGCTGCATCCGGGCAAGGCGGTGGTGCCGTTCTTCGGCCGGGGTTGGGTGCTGCAGGCGCTGGAGACCTGGGCGTCCGATCCGGAGGCGATGGCGGTCCGGCTGCTGGTGGGCGCCGGCGGTGTCGGCAAGACCCGCCTGGCGCGGGAGTTCGCGGGCCGGCTGCCGGCCTGGCAGTGCCGGTGGATCAAACCACGGTTCGAGCTGCAGACGGCCGGGCTGATCGCATCCGGCGAGATCGCCGGACGGTCACTGCTGGTGGTGGATTGTGCGGAGGCCCGGGACCGCTCCGGTGTTGCGGCGCTGATGTGCGCGGCGCAGCAGGTGTCCGGGGTGCGGGTGCTGCTGCTGGCGCGGTGGACTGGCCGGCGGACACGCCGGTGTTGCGGCTGCACGCCGCGGCCCTGGTGACGGCCCTTGGCGGCGTCCACCGGCAGGGCCGGTACGACGTGCTGGAGGAGGTGCTCAGGCACGAGGCGCGGTACTGGCGGTCCGCGGCGCGCAGGGCGGGTCTCGTCGCCGGCGATGACCCGTCGGCGGATGCGGTGCTGGAGCAGGTGGCCGGGGTCGCGGCGCTGATCGGCGCGGACGGCCCGGTTACAACCCGATGACCCGAACCCGTTGCCCGCACAGCTTGGCCATGTCGTCGACATCGGAGGTCAGAACCACCACCGGCCCCGGCAGCCGCAGTGCCACTTCGGCAACCATGGCGTCGATCGCGTACTTGTGCCCATGCAACCTCGCCTCCTTCAGGAGACCTGCGCTGCGGCGGGCGCTTTCCTTCGTCACCGGCTCCACCCGAGTCCGGGACAAGAGCCAGTTCAGTCGTGCGACGTCCAAGCCGTCATACGAAACCTCGATGATTGTGGCGGCCGAAATGGCGAGATCGGCTCCGTCACGCTCTGCCTGCTCCAGAAGCCGCATCACCTTGCGGTCCCGGTCGATCCACGAAGAGAGGCCCTGCGAATCGAGCACCAGCGATTCGATGCTCACGCCGCATGCTCCATCCCCTCGGTTCCATGCAGAAGAGCCTGGGCCTCGGCCATCTCCTGATCGGTGAACGCGCCGAACTCACCCTGGTAGTGGTCCAGTTCCTCCCGCAGAAGCCTGCGCCGCTCGGCACGCTCGGCCAACTCGGTAAGGTAACCGGACACGTTGTCGGTGTGCGTCTTCATGCTTTCCAGCAGCTCGACCGGCAGCGTGATCGTGACCTTCCTCGTCTTCGCCATACCGCGACCATACCACGGTATTACCGCGTCGGAAGATGCCCGATTCGACCCGGACGGCTACTAAACGTTGAAGCGGAACTCCACCACGTCGCCGTCCTTCATGATGTAGTCCTTGCCTTCCATGCGGACCTTGCCCGCCGCCTTGGCCGCCGCCATCGAGCCCGCCGCGGTCAGGTCGTCGTAGCTGACGATCTCGGCCTTGATGAAGCCGCGCTGGAAGTCGGAGTGGATCACGCCGGCGGCCTCCGGGGCGGTCGCGCCGACCGGGATCACCCAGGCGCGGGCCTCCTTCGGGCCGGCCGTGAGGTAGGTCTGCAGGCCGAGCGTGTTGAAGCCGACCCGGATGAGCTGGTTCAGGCCGGGCTCGGTCTGGCCCGTCGACTCCAGCAGCTCCATCGCCTCGTCGTCCGGGAGGTCGATGAGCTCGGACTCGATCTTCGCGTCCATGAAGACCGCTTCGGCGGGTGCGACCAGCGCGCGCATCTCGTTCAGGAACGCCTCGTTGCCGAGTTCGTCCTCGTCGACGTTGAAGACGTACAGGAAGGGCTTGGTGGTCAGCAGGTGCAGCTCGGCCAGCAGGTCCAGGTCGATGCCCGCCGCCTGCGCGCCGACGTACAGGGTCGTGCCCTCGTCGAGCAGCTTGAACGCGGCCTCGGCGGCGGCGACCACCGGCAGGCGGTCCTTCTTCAGCTTGGCTTCCTTCTGCAGGCGCGGCAGCGCCTTCTCGACCGTCTGCAGGTCGGCCAGGATCAGCTCGGTGTTGATCGTCTCGATGTCGTCGGCGGGCGCGACCTTGCCGTCGACGTGCAGCACGTTCGGGTCGGAGAAGGCGCGCACCACCTGGCAGATCGCCGAGGCGTCGCGGATGTTCGCCAGGAAGGCGTTGCCCCGGCCCTGGCCCTTCGACGCGCCGCGCACCAGGCCGGCGATGTCGACGAAGGAGACCGGCGCGGGCAGGATCTTCTCCGAGCTGAAGATCTCGGCCAGCTTCGTCAGCCGCTCGTCGGGCAGCCCGACCACGCCGACGTTGGGCTCGATCGTCGCGAACGGGTAGTTCGCGGCGAGCACGTCGTTCTTGGTCAGGGCGTTGAAGAGGGTGCTCTTGCCGACGTTGGGCAGGCCGACGATCCCGATGGTAAGGCTCACGACAGGCCAGTCTACGGGGCGGGCAGGTGCACGTACGCCTTGAGCCCGAGGGCGGCGAAGGCCGCGGCCGGGTCCGCGTGCCGGGGCAGGCCGGCCTGGAACCTTTTCCAGACGTCGAGGTCCGCCTGCCAGGCCCGCAGGTAGGCCACGCAGAACGCCGGATCGATGATCTGGCAGCGGCCGCGGGCCACCTTCAGCGCCTGAATTATCCGGGTACGCCGCTCGTCCGGGCGGTGCCGGGCCAGCCGGGCCAGGATCTCGTCGATCATGGCGATCCGGCTGTCGAGGAAGGCGCGCCAGAACCGCTCGTCCGCCGCCTGCATGGGGCGTTCGTGGTCGGACAGGGAGAAGAGGCCCTCGGCGAGGCAGTCGCCGAACTCCTCGGACCGCGCCCGCTCCGGCGACAGGTACGGGTCGTAGGGCTCCTGCGTGACCCGCCCGTGCACCGCGACCTGCTCGACGTTGCGGCGGCCGACGAGGAAGAGCCAGTCCTCGTTGTAGATCGTGGGGAAGAACGGGGTGCGGGCGTTGACGCGTACGGCCATGGCGCCGCCGCCGACGAAGACGTCCTGCGGCAGGCCGACCTCCCGCCGGGCGTGACACACGACCGAGTTGTCGGGAAAGCCGACGTTGCGCATCGCCGACACGTTGTGGTCGCGCAGCAGGCCGCCGGCGTCGCGGATGGCTTCCGGCCGGAGCTGGGTGAGGTCGTCGTCGAGGAAGGCGACCCGCTGCCAGCGCAGCATCCGGGCCACGGCCAGGCCGAGGTTGCGCTTGATGCTGACGTCGTTGGCGCGGTTCAGCTTCTTCTGCGCCGCGAGGAGGACGTCACAGCTGAACACCGGCAGCTTCGCCCGGTCGGTGACGTCCACCGCGATGACCGGCGCGCCGAGGAGCTTCGCGTGCTCGCGCACTATCTCCGCGGACGACCAGCGGCTGCACAGCGCGATCATGGGCCGCCCGAGCTCCCGCGCCAGGAGCACCGAGTCGCGCATGGTGGCCGGGTTCCGGACCGTCGGCACCACGATGGCGGGCACGTCGCCGGGCGTGACCTGCGTCGGGTGTACGAGCAGGTGACCGTGCGAGTACCGGTGTCCGACGGCGCGCTCGACGGGAAGCTGCAGGGCGGTGGTCATCCCGCGTTCGACCACTCGTGCAGGACGGTGCCGGGCAGGGTCCAGTCCGGGGTGATGACCTCGCCGGCGACGATGCTGGCCCGGGCCAGGATGCTGTACGTGTCCTCGGGCCGGTACCGCTGCTCGATGTAGGCGCGGTTGCGGTCGCGGAAGCGGGGGTCGGTCAGGGTGCGCACGGCGGCGTAGGTGCCTCGACCGTAGTTGCCGTTGCAGATGGTGACCGACCTCTTCCGGTTGAACGGGTTCGGCGCGCGACAGAACTGGGCGACGTCCTCGATCAGCCGCTGGCCCGGCGGGTCACCCTCCAGCCTCGACGGGAAGACCGTCGCGTTGCCGTCGTGGTCCAGTACACGGAAGGAACCGACGTCCGGGTCACTTCCCTCGCGCCGGTCCTGTGCGACCGGGAGGCCCAACGACTGCATCACCCGGCGCGTCATGGGGTTCCAGTCCACGCCACCCATTAGGACCAGGTGGTTGGTTACGTCGTCCTGGGTCAGTTCGTCGGCGAGCTTGCGGCGCACGGAGACGCCGGGGTTCGCGGCGTACACGTGGCCGTAGAGCTCTATCAGGGCGTCGAGGTCCGAGTAGGCGTACAGCTCGACGTAGTCCGGGCTCTCCGGCGAGGTGTAGGTCTCGCTGGCGCGCAGTTTGGCGGGCAGCCGGGCGCAGACGAGCGTGATGGACGACTGGTCCGGGAAGTGCCACATGCCTTCCCAGGGCGACCGGGTGGTCAACTCGTCCGCGCTGGACCGGCTCGGCGGCAGGCCGGGGCCGGTCGCGGTGCGCAGCTGGAGCAGTTCGCGGAACAGGTCCTCGAAGCGGTCGAGCTCGTCGTCCCTGAGGTCCTGCCGGGTGAGCAGCCGCGGGTGCCCGTCCGCGAGCGAGCGCGGGCTGGCGAAGAACCGGGCGTAGGCGTTCAGCCATTCCTCGGAGGGTTGGGCCTTGCCCTTTTCCCAGGACGAGACGAGCGGGACGCTTCGGCCCAGCGCGGTGGCGACCACTCCCTGGGTCACCGGCTGGTTAGCGAACCCGGTCTCGCGCAGCGCACGCAGGCGCGCACCGAGCCGCTTGCCGTCGTCAGCCATCGCAGTCCTTCAGTCGAAACTTCAGCTATCTACTGAACTCTTGCTTCAGTTCAGGCTGAAGTTTAGCTTAAAGGCAGAAGTTATCCGAAACGTTATGTCGGATGACCGGCTGTGGAGGGAGGCGCACTCCGCAAGCGATGGCGAAGACGACGACACCCCCGGTGGCCGCCGAGGGTGCAGTCAGGGCATTTCCTTCAGTGGCATTTCAGTTCCACTTGCCTGCAGAAAGAAGCCACCATGACCACATTAACCCTGGACTCCCTGCTGTCAAACTCCGCCGCGGACCAGGACGGCACGCTGAGCGCCCTCATCGTCTGCATGATCCTGGTGATGGCCGTGCTGGTGCGGCTCTTCGGCGGGATGATCGCGCCGTTCAAGGACGTCATCAAGGCCGCGGTCGCCGCCCTGGGCGCCCTGCTGCTGACCGGCGCCCTCGTCGTCATGCTGGTCGCCGCGCTCGTGATGTCCGCGTAGTGGCCGGCCTCTCGGCCGGCGGGCCGGCGTTCCACGCCGC
The DNA here is from genome assembly GCF_040648555.1 of Actinoplanes sp. NPDC049118. NCBI lineage: Bacteria > Bacillati > Actinomycetota > Actinomycetes > Micromonosporales > Micromonosporaceae > Actinoplanes > Actinoplanes sp. NPDC049118. Next base: position 144,687 of record NZ_JBEZDY010000004.1, on the reverse strand, counting down.
CGGTGGGCGCCGGCCCCGGGGTGACGGGTGGCGCATCCACCGGCACGATGATCCCGTGGGGGACCTACAGGGATTGCGCATCGCACCGCAGGTCCCCGGAGACATCGACCGGCTGGGTCGCACGTTCGGGCCGTCCGCCCGTGGCTACTACCTCGAACGGTCCCGCCGGCAGGGCGTGCTGCTCGTCGCCCGGGTCGGCGAGCGGTCCGTCGGCGCGGTGTTCGTCTCGACGGAGCCGGCGCCCGAGTCCGCGATCATCCGCCACCTCGGCAAGGTGCCGATGCTGCACCGGCTCATGGTCGACGCGTCCCTGCGCCGCAAGGGCGTCGGCACGAAGCTCATCGCCGCGGCCGAGGCCGAGCTCCGCCGCAGGCGGCTGTGGCGGGTGGCCGTCGGCGTCGACGTCGACAACCCCAGCGCGGCCCGGCTGTACCGCCGGCTCGGCTACCGGGAGTGGGCACACGGGCTGCTCGAGACGATCCGCGAGGACGTCAAGGACGGCAAGGTGATCGTCCTGCCGGACGAGTGCCATGTCTTCGTCAAGCACCTCTAGCGGGTGAGCACACCCAGCGGGTTGTCGGCCATCGTGCGCAGCTGGGTGGCGAGGTTGCGGGCGTCGCCGTCCGGGTTCGCGGCGATCGCCTCCGCCAGCGCCCGCAGTTCGGGCGACGGGAGCTGCGCCATGCCGATGCCGTGCAACGGGATCGTGATCGTCGGCCCGCCCGCCGGGTCGCGGGCGATCAGCGTCGGTACCCGTTCAATCGTCTCGCGGGAGGTCTCCCGGTTGCGCCGGAAGGCGAGCGCGCCGACCGTGATCGTGGCGGTCGCCAGGTCCACCGTGCGGGCCCGGAACGCGCGCCGCACCGTCGCCCTCGTCCCCTCCAGCCAGGCCGCCGTCCGCAGCGAACCCAGCGCCAGATAGAGCCCGAGGAGGACGAACGGGATGCCGATCAACCCGACCAGCCGCATCGCGCCGATGCCGTCGTCGAAGCCGGAGAACCAGCTGCCGTTCGACACGCAGTCCCGGACCGACTCGGGCAGGAACTCCTCCGGGATGCCGGAGATCTCGTCCGTCGAGGGGCAGGACTCGTCCGCGTTGATCACGCCGCGCAGCCAGTTGTCCGCGATGAGCGGCAGCATGACGAACGCCGCGCCGCCGGCCGCGAAGAGCAGGCCGAAGAGCGTACCGACGACCTTCTGCGCGGGTGGGGCGCCGATCGACAGGCGCAGCTTCTCGCTGATCACGACCGGAAGCATACGTCGTAACGGCAATGTCCGAATCCCGCCAGCCGAAGGCTTCCGCGGTGGAGCAGACTCGGTCGCATGGAGTTGGACTTCGAGCGGTGCTACCGGGCCGTGGACAGCCGCGACCAGCGCTTCGACGGCTGGTTCTACACCGCCGTGCACACCACCGGCATCTACTGCCGCCCGTCCTGCCCCGCCGTGACCCCCCGGCGGGAGAACGTCTCCTTCCACCCCAGCGCGGCCGCCGCGCAGCGCGGCGGCTTCCGGGCCTGCCGCCGCTGCCGGCCCGACGCAGCGCCCGGCTCACCCGAGTGGGACGTGCGGGCGGACACGGTCGGCCGCGCCATGCGGCTCATCTCGGACGGCGTCGTCGACCGCGAGGGCGTGCCGGGACTGGCGAGCCGGCTCGGCTACACCGAGCGGCACCTCAACCGCATGCTCGGCGCCGAGCTGGGCGCCGGGCCGCTCGCGCTGGCCCGGGCACAGCGCGCACAGACCGCGCGCATCCTCATCGAGACCACCGACCTGGGCCTGGCCGAGATCGCGTTCGCCGCCGGCTTCGGCAGCGTGCGCCAGTTCAACGACACGATCCGGGCGGTGTACGCCCGGTCGCCGAGCGAGCTGCGGCAACGCCGGACGGCCCGGCGGCCCGAGGCCGGCACCATCACGCTGCGGCTCGCGTACCGGGCGCCGCTGCACGCCGGCGCGTTGCTCGGGTTCCTGGCCGCCCGGGCGCTGCCCGGGATCGAGGACGCCGACGCGACGACGTACCGGCGGGGGTTGAATCTGCCGCACGGCGGCGCGACCGTCTCGCTCACGCCGGGCGACCGGTGGGTCTCCGCGACGCTGCGGCTCGCGGACGTCCGCGACCTCGCGCCGGCGGTCGCCCGCTGCCGCCGGCTCCTCGACCTGGACGCGGACCCGGTCGCCGTCGACGGCACGCTGGGTGCGGATCCCGCGCTCGCCGCCGCGGTGCGCGCGGAGCCAGGGGTACGGGTACCGCGCGCGGTCGACGGCTTCGAACTCGCCGTACGGGCGATCGTGGGCCAGCAGGTCTCGGTCGCCGGGGCGCGCACGACGCTGGGCCGCCTGCTGGGCCCCGCCACCCAGGGCGAGCTGCGCGGATTCCCCGGCGCCGGGACCGTGGCCGAACTGCCCGACGAGGTGTTCCGGATGCCGGCGTCCCGCCGGGAGACCATCCGGGCGCTCGCCGGGGCGGTGGCCGACGGCAAGCTCGACCTGGAGCCCGGCGCCGACCGCGAGGAGTCCGTCGCCCGGCTGCTGGAGCTGCCGGGCGTCGGCCCCTGGACCGCCGGCTACGTGGCGATGCGCGCCATCGGCGACCCCGACGTCCTCCTGCACACCGACGTGGCGGCCCAGCGCGGCGCGAGGGCGCTCGGCCTGCCGCACTCCCCCGACGCCCTGGCCGCGCACGCCGAGAGCTGGCGGCCCTGGCGCTCCTATGCCCTGATGCGACTCTGGAGGTCAGCATGATGCAGCACACGACCATCGACACCCCGGCCGGGCCGTTCACCTACCTGGTCAGCGACGCCGGCGCCGTGCGGGCCTCGGGTTTCACCGCCGAGCTCGGCGAGCTGCTGCCGCTCGTCCACTCCGAGCTGCGGGAGGAGACGCGGCCCGCGGCGTCTCCCGGGCCGGTCGGCGACGCGGTCCGGTCCTATCTCGACGGCGACCTCGCCGCGATCGACGACGTGGTGGTCGAGCAGCACACCGGCGGGCGGTTCCTGGGCCACGCCTGGCGGGTCATGCGTGACATCAAGGCGGGCGAGCCGGTGACCTACACCGCGTTCGCGGAGCTGGCCGGGCGGCCGGCCGCGGTGCGCGCGGCGGCGACGGCCTGCGCGCGCAACGCCGCGGCGCTGTTCGTACCCTGCCACCGGGTGCTCGGCACCGACGGCACGCTGCGCGGATACCGTTGGGGACTCGACGTCAAAACCTGGCTGCTGCGGCACGAGCAGGGCCGTAGCATCGCTGCATGACCGATACGGGCAGGACCGCGCGCGCCGGTCTCCCCGAGCGGCCGTCGCTGGACGGCCTCGAGGAGAAGTGGGCGAGCCGCTGGCAGGAGGAGGGCACGTACACGTTCGACCGCAGTAGGACGCGGTCGGACGTGTACGCGATCGACACGCCTCCGCCGACCGTATCGGGCGAGCTGCACATGGGGCACGTCTTCTCCTACACGCACACCGACACGGTCGCGCGGTTCCAGCGGATGCGCGGCAAGACCGTCTTCTACCCGATGGGCTGGGACGACAACGGGCTGCCCACCGAGCGCCGGGTGCAGAACGTCCACGGCGTCTACTGCGACCCGTCGCTGCCGTACGACCCCGCGTGGCAGCCGCCGGCGACGCCGCCGAAGCCGGCCGTCGCGGTGTCGCGGCGCAACTTCGTCGAGCTGTGCAACCGGCTCACCGTCGAGGACGAGAAGGCGTTCGAGGCGGTCTGGCGCAGGCTCGGGCTGTCGGTCGACTGGGCGATGACCTACACGACGATCGGCGCCCGGTCGCAGGCCGTCTCCCAGCGCGCGTTCCTCGCCAACCTGGCGCGCGGCGAGGCGTACACGGCGGAGGCGCCGACCCTCTGGGACGTCGGCTTCCGCACCGCGGTCGCGCAGGCGGAGGTCGAGGACCGGGACCGGCCCGGCGCGTACCACCGGCTGCGCTTCCACGGCCCGGACGGACCGGTCGAGGTCGACACGACCCGGCCCGAGCTGCTGCCGGCCTGCGTCGCGCTGGTCACCCATCCGGATCATCCGCTCGTGGGCCGGACCGTGCGCACGCCGTTCTTCGACGTCGAGGTCCCGGTGCACGCCCACCCGCTCGCCGAGGCCGGCAAGGGCACCGGCATCGCGATGGTCTGCACGTTCGGCGACCTCACCGACGTCGTCTGGTGGCGCGACCTGCACCTGGAGACCCGGGTCGTGCTGGGCCGCGACGGTCGTCTCCTGCCGGACCGGCCGGCGGGCGTGCCGGAGGCGGCGTACCGGCCGTTCGCCGGGCTGACCGTCAACGCCGCCCGGCGCGAGGTCGTCCGGCTGCTGGCCGAGACCGGTGACCTGGTCGGCGACCCGCGGCCGGTCAGCCACCCGGTCAAGTTCTACGAGCGGGGCGACTCGCCACTGGAGATCGTCACCAGCCGGCAGTGGTTCATCCGCAACGGGGGCCGGGACGCCGAGCTGCGCGACGGGCTGCTCGCCCGCGGGCGCGAGCTGACCTGGATACCGGGCCACATGCAGCACCGCTACGACCACTGGGTCAACGGGCTGACCGGGGACTGGCTGATCAGCCGGCAGCGCTTCTTCGGCGTGCCGATCCCGGTCTGGTACCGGCTCGACAACGCTGGCGAGCCGGACTACGGCCAGCTTCTCATACCGGATGTTTCGGCGTTGCCGGTTGACCCATCCTCGGAGTGTCCTCCCGGCTTCGACGAGTCGCAGCGCGATGTCCCGGGCGGCTTCACCGCCGACCCGGACGTCATGGACACCTGGGCGACCTCATCGCTGACACCGCAGATCGCCGGCGGCTGGGGCAGCGACGACGACTTGTTCGGCCGGGTGTTCCCGATGGACCTGCGCCCCCAGGGTCAGGAGATCATCCGGACCTGGCTGTTCTACTCGGTGGTCCGCTCGGACTTCGAGCACGGTGCGCTGCCGTGGAAGACGGCCGTGCTCTCCGGCTGGATCCTCGACCCGGACCGCAAGAAGATGTCGAAGGCCAAGGGCAACGTCGTCACGCCGATGGACCTGCTCGCCCAGAACGGCTCGGACGCGGTGCGGTACTGGGCGGCCAGCGGGCGGCCCGGCGCCGACCTGGTGTTCGACCCGGCGCAGATCAAGGTCGGGCGCCGGCTCGCGACCAAGCTGCTCAACGCGTCCAGGTTCGCGCTCGGCCTGGGTGCCGCGGACGCGCTGCGGCGGCCGGTCACGGCCGGGCTGGACCGCGCGGTGCTCGCCCGGCTCGCCGAGATCGTCGACGTCGCCACGGCGGCGTTCGACGCTTACGACCACACCGCGGCGCTGCAGGCGAGCGAGGCGTACTTCTGGACGTTCTGCGACGACTACATCGAGATGGTCAAGGACCGGGCGTACGCCGAGGGTCCGGCCGGCGACTCGGCGAGGGCCGCGCTCGCGGCCGGGCTGTCCGTGCAACTGCGGTTGTTCGCGCCGTTCCTGCCGTTCACGACCGAGGAGATCTGGTCGTGGTGGCGCTACGGCTCGGTGCACCGCGCGACCTGGCCGACCAGGTACGAGCTGACCCGGGTCGCCCCCGACGGCGACGCCACCCTGCTCGACCTGGCGGGGGACGCCCTGCGTCAGGTCCGCCGCGCCAAATCGGACCGGAAACTGTCGATGAAGGCGGACATCCCGCTGGCGGAGGCGCTCGGCCCGGCGGCGATGCTGGAACGGCTGGCGCTGGTCGAGGGCGACCTGAAGGCGGCGGGCCGGATCGGCGAACTCGACATGCTCCCGGACCGCACGGCGGAGCTCGTGATCGCCTGCGCGTTCTGAGCGGCCTTGGGCAACCCGGTCCTACGGACGCCGCCGACACGGCAGCATGGGAACCATGTCGATCCCGCCCGACGAGGTCGAGGCCCCGGCCGACGACGCGGTCCTCTTCCGGTCGTCGCCGTGGCGGACGTTCGCGCTGATGTTCGGCGTCGTGCTGGTCGCCTACCTGGCCGTGTCGCCGCTGGTCGCGCTCCTGCCGGGCGCCCAGCAGGACCCGTGGTGGTCCACCGTCGTGCAGGGCGCGGTGATCGGGGCCGTGGTGGCCGGGTGTTACGCGCTGTCGGCCCGCTCGGCGCTACCCACCTGGGTCCGGGCCTCGTCGGGCGGCCTGGAGCTGGCCGCGCAGGGCAGCGACCCGGTGCTGCTGGCCTGGCCGGACATCGACCACGTGGTGGTGCGCCGGGACGGGCTGCGCACGGTCCTCGACGTGACCCCGGTGGACCTGGACCGGGTCCATCCGGTCTCGGAGGAGGACGAGGGCTGGCCGGCGATCCGCGACGACGACGCCGACCCCGCGGGCCGGCCGGCCTTCACCGCCGATCTGACCGAGGTCTGGCCGGGCCCGCGGGCCCTACGCCGCGAGCTCGCCCGGCGCATGCACTGACCGGCCGCTAGAAGTCCCCACCGCCGAAGTCCCCACCGAAGTCGCCGCCGCCGAAGTCCCCACCGCCGAAGTCGCCGCCGGCGTCGCCCGCCGCGTCCTGGAAGCCGTCGCCGTAGCCCATGTCGCCGAACTCCGGCGAGAGCAGCGCGTCGAAGATCAGCATGCCGCCGAGGACGCCCGCACCGGCTCCGAGCGCGGTGCCCCAGACCGGCGTCGAATACCAGCCCGACGGCACCGGCCGGCCCTGCACCCGACCGCCCGGGTAGTAGTAGGGCGTCTCCGGCCCCGGTCGCGGTCCCGCCCGGTACCGGTGGCCCTGCACGCTGACCTCGCGCTCCTGGGTCAGCTGGCCCGCGCCGCGCGCGGCCGCGAGCGGCGGCAGCTCCGGGCCCGGGTCGAGGCCCATCGCGAGGCGCGCCGCGCGCGCATAGGCCAGACCCTCCAGGGCCGACTCCCGCGCCAGTTCGAACTGCCGCACCGACCGGGCCTGCTGAAGCTGCCCGCCGGCCGCGTTGTAGCGCTCACCCGCGTCGGCGAGCGCCTGCCGGGCCGCCGGGTCGTCGCCGCCGTGCAGGTTCATCAGCTGGCCGCCGAGCCGCTCGTACCACCGCTGGGCCTCGGCCCGGGCGTCGTCCAACTGCCGCTGCTCCCGGGCCGCGGTGCCCCGCCGCGCCACCACGGCGACCGCCACCACCAGGATCAGAATCAGGAAGAGCAGCAGAAACACCTTCATGACTCGACCGTACCCGCGCCGATCCGGTCGGGGGTGTCTGGCAAGCTCCGATGCGTGACCTTCTCGACGCTCGCCGTGGTGATCATCTGCCTGGTAGTCGGCGGCGCGCTCGGCTGGCTGGCCGGGCGCCTGCGCGCCGCCACCGACATCGCCAGGCTGGAGGCGACCCTGGAGGCCGGCCGCGAGGGCGAGGCCCGGCTGGAGCAGTCGCTGCGCTCGCTGTCCTATGAGGCGACCGCGCAGTCGCAGGAGGCCGTTGCCCGCGCGGTGGCCCCGCTGCACGAGACCCTGCAACGCTACGAGCTGCGGGTGGCCGAGCTCGAACGCGACCGGGTGGACGCCTACGCCGAGCTGCGCGAGCAGGTCCGGTCGATGGGCGCGGTCTCGGGCGAACTGCGGACCGAGACGAAACAGCTGGTCGCGGCGCTGCGGGCACCGCAGGTGCGCGGCCGCTGGGGCGAGCTCCAGCTGCGCCGCATCGTCGAGGCGGCCGGCCTGCTCGAGCACTGCGACTTCGCCGAGCAGGTCACCGGCGCGACCGACCACCAGGGCGTACGCCCCGACATGCTGGTACGCCTGCACGGCGGGAGGTGCGTGGTGGTGGACGCCAAGGCGCCGTTCGACTCGTATCTGTCGGCGATGGAGGCCCGCGACGAGCGCACCCGCGACGCACACCTGGACCAGCACGCCAAGGTGCTGCGCGGGCACGTGGACGCGCTGTCGGCCAAGGCCTACTGGACCGCGTTCGACCAGGCGCCGGACTTCGTGGTGCTGTTCGTGCCGGCCGACCCGTTCCTCGACGCGGCCCTGCAGCGCGACGCGTCGCTGATGGAGCACGCGTTCACCCGCAACGTGGTGCTGGCGACCCCGGCGACGCTTGTCGCCCTGCTGCGCACGGTGGCCTATTCGTGGCGGCAGGAGGCGCTGGCCCGCAACGCGCTTGCGGTGCACAGCCTGGCCCGCGAGCTGTACGGCCGGCTGGCCACGCTGGGCGATCACGTTGGCAAGCTGGGCAGCTCGCTGAGCGGGGCGGTGACGGCGTACAACCGCGCCGTCGGCTCGCTGGAGTCACGGGTGCTGGTCAGCGCCCGCAAGCTCGCGGAGATGGGCGTCTCGGACGACGAACTGGTCGTACCGGCGCAGGTGGAGCTGGCCCCCCGCCAGCCGCAGGCGCCGGAGTTGCTCGACGACAGCGGCCTCGACGGCCGGCCGCTGCGCTAGCCGCGGGCGGCCGCGGCCGCGGCGGCCTTCATGTCGCGGCGCAGTTCCTGCGGCAGCGAGAAGGTCAGCCGCTCCTCGGCCGTGGTGAACTCGGTGACCTCGCCGAAGCCCCGCTCCGCGAGGTAGGCGAGCACCTCCATGACCAGGTCGTCGGGGACGCTGGCACCCGAGCTGACGCCGACGGTCGCCGCGCCCTCCAGCCACTCGTCCTTGATCTCCGAGGCGTAGTCGACCAGGTGTCCGGCCCGCGCGCCCGCGCCGAGCGCGACCTCGACCAGGCGCACCGAGTTGGACGAGTTGGTGGAGCCCACGACGATCACCACGTCGCACTCCGGGGCGATCTCCTTGATCACGTGCTGGCGGTTCGACGTGGCGTAGCAGATGTCGTCGCTGGGCGGCGACTGCAGCAGCGGCAGCCTCGTCTTCAGCCGGGCGACGGTCTCCATCGTCTCGTCGACCGACAGCGTGGTCTGTGACAGCCAGACGACCTTCGCCGGGTCGCGGACGACGACGTTCTCCACGTCGTCGGGCCCGTCGACCAGCTGGATGTGCGCCGGGGCCTCGCCCGCCGTGCCGATGACCTCTTCGTGCCCCTCGTGCCCGATGAGCAGGATGTCGTAGTCCTCGGCGGCGAACCGCTTCGCCTCGTGATGCACCTTGGTGACCAGCGGGCAGGTCGCGTCGATCGCCTTGAGTCTGCGCTCGCGGGCCTGCTCGTGCACCTCCGGCGCGACGCCGTGTGCCGAGAAGACGACGGTCGAGCCCTCCGGGACCTCCTCGTTCTCCTCCACGAAGATCGCACCGCGGGCCTCGAGCGTGGTGACGACGTGCTTGTTGTGCACGATCTGCTTGCGCACGTAGACCGGGGCGCCGTAGAGCTTGAGCGCCTCCTCGACGGTCTGCACGGCACGGTCGACGCCGGCGCAGTAGCCCCGCGGCTTGGCGAGGAGCACACGCTTGCGAACTGGGCTGGAGGAGTCGGCGGTCACCCAGCCATGGTACGTGCACCCGGCCGCGACCGGTCGGCGTGCGACGGGCGCCACAGTCGCCCGGCATCGCCGCCGGGCGCGATCGCGCCGCGGCGCGGCATACTCGTCCGGTGGATGAGACGAGTGTGACGGTTGGGCACCGGGTCAGCGCCGCCGTGCGAGGGCTGCTCGGCGCGGTGAGCCTGGTCGGCGGCCTGACCTGGATCCTGCTCAACCTGGATGCGCCGCGGCCGTTCAGCGACGTGACCGTCGGCGTGGTGCTGGCCATGGGCGGGCTGGTGCTGCTCATGCCGCACCGGGTCGGGCTGCCGGCCCGGGCCACCGCGGCGGCGACCGCCGGCGCGGCGGTCGGCGGCACGCTGGCCGGCTGCCTCGTGGCCGGCGTCAACGTCGGTGGCATGTTCGCCTACCTCGCCAGCCGCGGCTGGCCGCACGCCTGGCTGACCCGGGGCGGGGTCGGCGCCGACCCGGCCGCGGCCCAGGCGGCCGCGAACCGGGCGAACTGGCGGATCGACGCCGTGAACCTCGCCGCGGACCTCTACTTCTGGGGCCTGGTCGGCCTGCTGGTGCTGGCCTGCGCCGTCGTGATCCGCCGCGCCGGCGCACGGCGGGACGCCGTACCTCAGTCATGATCTACAGAACGCGTTTCCGCACGCAGGGGCGGTGACGGACGCGATACTCAGGCGATGAGCGCCGTAGGTGACGCGGGGTACCCGGCCGGCCGCACGGGGGGCCATGACGAGCCGGCACACGGTCTCCTCGGCTCGTTCGGCGCGGCGCTGCGGCTGCTCGTCGGCTGGTTCAGCATCCTCATCGGGGTCCTCAACCTGCTCGTCGAGATCGACCGCGGCGGCGCCGGCGACGGCGCGTACCTGGCGTTCCACGTCATGCTCGTGATCGGCGGCGTGCTCATGATCATGTTCCCGAGCCTCGGCGCCGGGGCGGGCGTCGCGGGCTACTGCGCCGGCGGCGCGGTGCTGGCCGGCGGCATGATCCTCAGCGGCGTGCGGGCGTTCGACGCGGCGTGCTGCATGACCGCGTACGCGGACCGACACGGCTATCCGTTCAGCTTCGCGGCCAGCGACGCCGGCCGCTGGCACCTCGGCGGCCAGCACCTGCTCGCCGACCTGCTCTTCTGGGGGTACGCGGGCCTGATCGTGCTGGTCGCGGTGGCGTGTGTGCGCCGGGCCGTGCGACGCCACGACCGGGAACCGGGCTGACCCGGCCCCAGGGCCTAGGCTGGCCCGGTGACCCAGCCCGAGACCCCGAGCGCGCCTGCGAAGTCGAGCGCCGACGAGCCGTGGCCCGTCCGGGTCGTCAGCCAGAAGGTCAGCGCGTGGATCGCCAAGCTCGGCTGGGTCTGGGTCGACGGCCAGGTCGCGCAGATCAGCCGCCGCCCCGGCGCCAGCGTGGTCTTCCTGACGCTGCGCGACCCGTCCGCCGACCTCAGCCTCACCGTGACCGCCCATCGCGACGTGCTCGACGCCGGCGCACCGGAGCTGGCCGAGGGCGCCCGGGTCACGCTGCACGCCAAGCCCGAGTTCTACCCGGCGCGCGGCTCGCTGAGCCTGCGCGCCGACGAGATCCGCCAGGTCGGCCTCGGCGAGCTGCTGGCCCGCCTCGAGCGGCTGAAGAAGCTGCTCGGCGCCGAGGGCCTCTTCGCCCGCGAGCGCAAGCGGCGGCTGCCGTTCCTGCCGCAGCGGGTCGGGCTGATCACCGGGCGGGCGTCCGCGGCCGAGCGGGACGTGCTGATGAACACCCGGCGCCGCTGGCCGTCCGTGGACTTCCGGGTGATCAACGTGCCCGTGCAGGGCCCGACCGCGGTGCCGCAGATCATCGACGCGCTGAAGGTGCTCGACAACGACGACACCGTCGACGTGATCGTGCTCGCCCGCGGCGGCGGCAGCGTCGAGGACCTGCTGCCCTTCTCCGACGAGGCGCTGTGCCGGGCCGTGTTCGGCTGCCGCACCCCGGTGGTCAGCGCGATCGGCCACGAGACGGACGCGCCGCTGATCGACTACGTGGCCGACGTGCGCGCGTCCACGCCGACCGACGCGGCCAAGCGGATCGTGCCCGACCTGGCCGAGGAGACGAACCTGGTCCGGCAGGCGCGGCGGCGGCTGGACCGCGCGGTGATCACGCTGGTCGAGCGCGAGTCGCACCGGCTGGAGTCCTGGCGGTCGCGCCCGGTACTGGCCCGGCCCGAGGCGCTCGTCGAACAGCGCGCCGTCGAGGTCGGCGCCCTGCGCGACCGGGCGATACGCAGCCTGGACCAGCGGCTGCGCCGCGCCGACGACGATCTGCGGCACACCCTGGCACGGCTGCGGGGGCTGTCGCCGATGGCGACCCTGGAGCGCGGGTACGCGATCGTGCAACGCGCGGACGGCCACGTGGTCCGCGCGGCAGGCGAGGTGGAGACGGGTGACGTTCTCCGGGTACGGCTGGCCGACGGTGAGCTTCGAGCGGGAGTGCGGGAATGACGGACGAGGAACTCAGTTACGAGCAGGCCCGCACCGAGCTGGCCACGGTGGTGGAACGCCTCGAGCAGGGCGGCAGCTCACTCGAGGAGTCGCTGGCCCTGTGGGAGCGCGGCGAGAAGCTGGCGGACGTCTGCCAGCGCCGGCTGGACGGCGCCCGCGAGCGCATCGAGGCGGCGCGAGCGGCCCGCGACGACGGATAGGCAACGTCCCCGGACATCACACCTAGCCCAGCGACGAGGCGAAGCTCTCCAGGCTCTCGGTCTCGGTGGTGCCCACCACGATGATGGTGCGGCCCTTCTCCAGCAGCAGCAGCGCGCTCTCGCCGGGCCGGGCGTCGTAGCGGTGCCAGGTGCGCGCGCCGTCGCGGAAGGTCCCGGTCGCCTCGGGGTCGCGGCCCAGCTCCACCGGGATCAGCGCCTCCGTCGGGCGGCTGCTCTCGATCAGCTGGATCGGGTCGGAGTCCGGGTCGACGTAGCCGATCCGCAGCGTGGCGCCTTCGCCGCCGCGCTGGAAGCTCGCGCTCACCGGGTGCCAGCCGTCGCCGAGGCCCTGCGGCACGACGACCTCGAAGGCCGCCGCGGCGCGGGCCTGTTGGAGGGCCGGCTCGGTGTCGACGCTCACCGGCTTGTCGCCGTCGAGGACGAGCCGGTAGAAGAGCAGCAGCAGCGCGATCGGCAGCAGCAGGATGCCGAGCGACATCGCCATGTCCCGCGGTGAGCGGCCGCCGCGCTTTCCCACGGTGACGGGTTCGGCGGCGGCGTCAGGGGTAGTCACCCCACCATTGTTAACCATGTCGCTGACGCGGGACTTCGCGCGTCTCCGCATGTGAGGATCGGTGCACCACACCCGCACCGTCGCGAGGAGGCACCCCTATGCCCGTTTCCAAGAACCCGCAGGATCTCGACCGCAACATCGCGCTCGACCTGGTACGCGTGACCGAAGCCGCCGCGATGGCAGCCGGCCGCTGGGTCGGCCGGGGTGACAAGGAGGGCGGCGACGGCGCGGCCGTCGACGCCATGCGCAAGCTCATCAACTCGATTCAGATGCGCGGCGTCGTCGTCATCGGCGAGGGCGAGAAGGACAACGCCCCGATGCTGTTCAACGGCGAGGAGGTCGGCGACGGCACCGGGCCGGAGGTGGACGTGGCGGTCGACCCGGTCGACGGCACGACGCTGATGAGCAAGGGGATGCCGGGCGCGGTCGCCGTGCTGGCCGTCGCCGAGCGCGGCGCGATGTTCGACCCGAGCGCGGTCTTCTACATGGAGAAGATCGCCGTGGGGCCGGACTGCGCCGACGTCATCGACATCAACGCGGGCGCGACCGAGAACCTGCGGCGCATCGCCAAGGCCAAGCACTCGAGCGTCTCGGACGTGACCGTCTGCATACTGGACCGGCCGCGGCACCAGGCGCTGGTCGAGGAGGTCCGGGCGGCGGGCGCGAACATCAAGTTCATCTCCGACGGCGACATCGCCGGCGCCATCTCGGCGGCACGCAGCGAGTCGGACGTCGACGTGCTGATGGGTATCGGCGGCACCCCGGAGGGCATCACGGCCGCCTGCGCGCTCAAGTGCCTCGGCGGCGCGATCCAGGCGAAGCTCTGGCCGCTCGACGCCTCCGAGCGGGAGAAGGCCATCGGCGGCGGCCACGACCTGGACCGGGTGCTGAACACCGACGACCTGGTCACCGGCGACAACTGCTTCTTCGTCGCCACCGGGGTGACCTCCGGCGACCTGCTCAAGGGCGTGCGGTACCGGTCCGGCGGCGCGCACACCCAGTCGATCGTCATGCGCTCCAAGAGCGGCACCATCCGGGTCATCGACTCGTACCACCGGCTGGAGAAGCTGGCGCAGTACTCGGCGGTCGACTTTGACGGGCACCTGCCGACGGTGCGCGAGTGACGCAGACCTCGACCGCGCCCGCTCCACCCGGATCGGCCGTCTCGGCCGGTCGCCGCGCCACCGGCGTCCTGTTCGCCCTGGTCGCGGGGGTCGCGCTGGCGGTGCAGTCGAGGATCAACGGCGAACTCTCGATTCGCCTGGACGACCCGATCGGTGCCGCCCTCGTCTCGTTCGGCTCCGGCCTGCTGGTGCTCGCGGTGCTCGTGCCGCTGCTACCGGTCGGCCGGGCCGGGCTGCGCCACCTGCGCGACGGGCTGCGGGGGCAGCGGATCCGCCCGTGGCAGTGCATCGGCGGGATGTGCGGCGGCTTCCTGGTCGCCACGCAGGGCCTGACCGTGCCGACGCTGGGCGTCGCCGTCTTCATCGTGGCGCTGGTCGCGGGCCAGTCCTCGAGCAGCCTGCTGGTGGACCGGGCGGGCGCGGGCCCGGCCGGCCCGCAGCCGGTGACCACCCCGCGGCTGGCCGGCGCGGTCCTGACCGTCTGCGCGGTGATGCTGGCGGTCGGCGACCGGATCGGCCATCCGAGCGCGCTGGCGCTCGCCGTGCTGCCCCTGCTGGCCGGGGTCGGCATCGCCTGGCAGCAGGCCGTCAACGGCCACGTGCGGGTCGTCTCGGGCAGCGCGATGGTGGCGGGACTTGTCAACTTCGCGATGGGTACGTCGGTGCTGCTGGTCGCCTTCGCGGTCTCCGTGACCGTCCGCGGCCTCCCGGACCGGCTGCCGGCCGGCCCCTGGTGGCTGTACGCCGGCGGCGTCCTCGGCATCGTCTTCATCGCCGTCGGAGCCGCCGTGGTCCGCTACACCGGCGTCCTGCTGCTCGGCCTGGGCATGATCGCGGGCCAGGTCACCGGCGCGCTGCTGCTGGACGAGATCGTGCCGGGCGCGGCCGGCCGGCCGGGCTGGAACACGGTCCTCGGCGCCGTGCTCACCCTGGTGGCGGTCGGCGTGGCGGTCCTGCCGGCGCGGCGGGCCCGCGACTGACCGCCGGCGGCTGCGCTCAGATGTCGGTGAGGGTGGTGTCCGGGTCGAACAGGGCGGGGGCGGGGCGCGGGCGGCGCCGGCGGAACAGGATCGCCGAGATCACGCCGCCGAGCAGGCCGAGCAGGTGCCCCTGCCAGGAGATCGGCTGGTCGGTCGGCAGCACGTTGTAGAGCTGGTACCAGTAGAGCAGCCCGATGAACGCGGCCACGCCCAGGTTCCACCAGCTGCGCTCCACGAAGCCACGGGCGAAGAGCAGGCCCAGGTAGCCGAAGACGACCCCGCTGGCACCGACGACGACGCTGCTCGGATCGCCGATCAACCACACGCCGAAGCCGCTGAACAGCACGATCACCAGCGTCGACCAGAGGAAGCGGCGCACCCCTCCGGCCAGCGCGAACGTGCCGACCAGGATCAGCGGGATGCTGTTGCCGTACAGGTGGTCCCAGCCGGCGTGCAGGAAGGGGCTGAAGATGACGCCGTCGAGACCGCTGAGGCGGTGCGGGATGATGCCGCCCGCGACGTCGAGGCGGCCGGCGCCGATCCCGACGTCGATAACCTCGATGAGGAACAGCACCGGGATGACGGCGCACATGGCCACGAACGCCCGGCCGATCGAGGCGAAGAACGCCTCGGTGCCGAATCTCGCCGCCTGGTCCTCGCGCTCCCCGGGGTAACCCATCCCCCGATGGTTACCGATGGGCGCCAGCCGCGCCAACCAGGTGCGTCAGTTCGGGCAACGTCAGCCCAGCTTCCGGGTAGCGGCCTTGATGTCGGCACGGAACTTCGACACCTGCGTATAGACGCCGGGGTAGTTCTTGCGGGCGCAGCCGAGGCCCCAGCTCACGATGCCGACCTGCACCCATTTACCCTCGGCGATCCGGTGCACCAGCGGGCCGCCCGAGTCGCCCTGGCAGGTGTCGACGCCGCGGCCGCCGGCGCAGATCGACTCGTCCTCGACGAGATCGACCTTGACCTTTTCGTACGCCTTGGCGCAGGGCGCGTCGGCGACGACCTGCACCGAGGCGTACCGGAGCTTGGTCTCCTGGCGCAGGGAGCCCTCCCCGGTCTGCCCCCAGCCGAGGATGGTCTGCTGACCGCTCTCGTCGGCGCCGCCGGCGGTGAGTTCCAGGGTCGGCAGGTCGAGCCGGCGGTCCAGCTTGACGAGGGCCCAGTCGTCGCCGAGCGTCTCCGTGCGGAACTCCGCCGCGCGGATCACCGAGACCGACTTCGCCTTGATCGCGCGGGCGGACTTGAGATTGGTCACACCGGCGACCACCTCGATGCTGGAATCCGCGCCCGTGCCGGTGACGCAGTGACCCGCGGTGAGCACCACGCGCGGCGCGGTCAGCGCACCGCCGCAGCCCATGGAAAGCCGCACCATCCACGGAAATCGCCCATCGGGCGCGTTATCGCCCCCGACGACTTCCCGTGCCGGCTCCGCGACGTCTCCGGCCCGTGCCGCTATCTGGTTCGCGGAAAGCACGGAGGCGAGAACGCCGAGCACGACCAACGGGGCGACTTTCCGGACCATATGGATATTTGATCACGAGGTGACCACGCAAAAGGGGTACGCGCCGAAGCCCGTACCCCTTTTGTCTTGCCCGAGGTTCTTAGTACCAGCCCACGTTCTGCGAGTGGCCCCACGCGTCACATGGGGAGCCGTACCGGCCCTTGATGTAGCCGAGTCCCCACTCGATCTGCGTCGCCGGGTTGGTCTCCCAGTCGTCGCCCTCGCTGGACATCTTCTTGCCCGGCAGGGCCTGCGGAATCCCGTACGCGCCCGAGCTGGTGTTCTCGGCGTGGTGGTTCCAGCCGCTTTCCTTCTTCCACAGCTTGTCGAGGCACGGGAACTGGTCGATCTCGAAGCCGTCCTTGAGCATGAGCGCGCACCCGGTGGCCCGGTTGCCGCTGTATTCGTCGCACGAGGCGGGGATCGGCCCGTCGTAGGGCACCGTCCCACCGGAGGACCCGGAGCCCTCGTCCTCGGCGGCCTTCTTCTCCGCGGCCTTCTTCTCGATGGCCTTCTTCTCCAGCGCGCGCGCCTTGCCGGCCGCGGCCTTGGCCTCCTCGGCAGCCTTCGCGGCGGCCTCGCCTTCGGCCTCCCGCTGGTATGCGCGGGCGGCCGCGTGCTGACCGTGCCGCTCCTTGAGCAGCTGCAGGTCGTCCACGTCGGCCTGCGCGACCACGCCGGTCTGGGCGCTCTGCGCCTCGACCTGCTGGTCCTTTCCGAGGTAGACCCCGCCGATCACGCCGGCCACGAGCAGACCCACCGAGGCCACACGGATACCGACCCGGCTCCAGAGCCGATTCACGAAGTGTCCCTTCGTAGGGGGCAATGACGCAGCGCGAATTCGCCGGGACGAATCCCGGGAACCATTCCCGCCGCGAGCACCGGCGACCCCTCGGGGACGCGTGACCGACCCCACCGCTGCCGGTCACGATGACCCCGCAGTCGATCTCAGACCTGCCGGGCCACGCGATTGATGCTCGCCAGACACCATGGCCCACAGTGAGGTGGATGTGAAATGACGACGCGCACGTGTGAAATGAATCACAGGATGTTTGGGATTTAATCTGGGCAAATGGCCATCATTTCCATCACTTTAGAGGTAATGGAAAACTCACTTTAGGTAGTTAGACCTCTCCATAGCGTGAGGCGGGGACCCGTCGGGTCCCCGCCTCAGCTAGTGACGGAGCGTTACTGGGGGATGTCCTCCAGGAGATCGGTGACGACCTCTGCGATCGGCGAGCGCTCCGACCTCGTTAGGGTGACATGGGCGAAGATCGGGTGGCCCTTCAGCGCCTCGATCACCGCCGTGACGCCGTCGTGCCGGCCCACCCGGAGGTTGTCGCGCTGCGCGACGTCGTGGGTGAGGACCACCCGCGAGCCCTGGCCGATCCGGGACAGCACCGTGAGGAGCACGTTGCGCTCCAGTGACTGGGCCTCGTCCACGATCACGAACGCGTCGTGCAGGCTGCGGCCGCGGATGTGGGTCAGCGGCAGGACCTCGAGCATCCCGCGCGCCAGAACCTCCTCCATGACGTTCGCGTGCACCACGGCGCCGAGGGTGTCGAAGACGGCCTGCGCCCAGGGCGACATCTTCTCCGACTCGCTGCCCGGCAGGTAGCCGAGATCCTGCCCGCCGACCGCGTACAGCGGGCGGAAGACCACGACCTTCTTGTGGCGGTTGCGTTCCATCGTGGCCTCGAGGCCCGCGCAGAGCGCCAGCGCGGACTTGCCGGTGCCGGCCCGGCCGCCCAGCGACACGATGCCGATCGACTCGTCCAGCAGCAGGTCCAGGGCGATGCGCTGCTCCGCCGAGCGACCGCGCAGGCCGAACGCCTCGCGGTCACCGCGGACCAGCCGCACCGTCTTGTCCGGATTGACCCGGCCCAGCGCCGAACCGCGCGAGGAGTGGATCACCAGACCGGTGTGGCAGGGCAGCGCGTCCGCCTCCTCCAGCTCGAGCTCCTCGCCCGCGTACAGCTGGCTGACCTGGTCCTCCGAGAGCTTGAGGTCCGCCATGCCCACCCAGGTCGGGTCGCTGGCCTGGCCGTGCCGGTACTCGTCGGCGGTCAGGCCGACCGACGCGGCTTTGACCCGCAGCGGCATGTCCTTGCTGACCAGCGTGACGTCCCGGCCCTCCGCGGCCAGCCCCAGCGCCACCGAGAGGATCCGGGTGTCGTTGGAGTCGTTGCGGAAGCCGTGCGGTAGCGCGCTCTGGTCGGCGTGGTTGAGCTCCACGCGCAGCGTGCCGCCCTCGTCGTTGCAGAGGACCGGCTGGTCGAGCCGGCCGAACTTGATGCGCAGCTCGTCGAGCATGCGCAGCGACTGCCGGGCGAACCAGCCGAGCTCGGGATGGTGGCGCTTGCCCTCCAGTTCGGAGATCACCACGAGCGGAATGATCACCTCGTGGTCGGTGAACCGGCGGAACGCCGCCGGGTCGGACAGCAGGACCGAGGTATCCAGGACGAAGACCCGGCCGGCTGGGGCGGGCTCCGCGTCGGCGTGCCGATCCCGGGACGACCTGCGTCCCGTGGAGGCGCGGCTGCTGGAGACTTTGGCGGCCGGGTCTTGTGGGGCCCCGGCGTCATTACGGCGAGATGTCACAGGCCTGCTCGCTCCAGCGGGCGTGCAACCCGGGCCGCCCGCGGTCCGCCACGTCCGGCCACCGTCCCTGACACGGAGCCGGGATGCGGGCCCCGTGGCGCACTTTGTCGCAGGTCCGGGACGACCGGTTGGCCCGGGACGACCCCGCGCCATGACAAGAACGCTACTGGTCAACTGGCACGTGCGGTAGTACCCGCGTGATACGCCAATTCGCCGTCTCAACGGTTGCGTGCAACCGGCCGAACGGCGGGTACGCTGGGAGTCGTGCCTGAGTCTCCCCCCAGCAATGCGCGTCCTACGCACCCGCTGAGCGCCGCCGAGGCCTGGCAGTTCACCGCCTCGCGGGCCCGGGACACGACTCTCTTCTTCGACTTCGACGGGGTGCTGTCCCCCGTCACGGACGATCCCGACGCCTCCCAGCCCGTGCCCTCGGTGCTGGGCGTGCTCGAGGAACTGGCCGGCGCGGTGGCCCGCGTCGCCATCGTCTCGGCCCGCCCGGTGAGCTTTCTGCGCTCGCGCTTCGAGTCGCTGGCCCACGTCGACCTATTCGGGCTCTACGGCCTGGAGGTCTGGCACGACGGCGAGGTCGTCACGGAGCCCGCGGCCCTGCCCTGGGTGCCCGCGATGGCCGACCTCGCCGAGCGCGCCAAGGCGGAGTTGCCCGAGGCGATCCTGGTGGAATACAAGCGCCTCTCGGTCGCCCTGCACTACCGCACCGCGCCCCGGCTCGCCGAGGTCGTCGAGCGCTGGGGCCACGAGCAGGCCGAGCGCCTGGGGCTGCGCGTGCAGGGCGGGCGCATGGTCGTCGAGCTCAAGCCGCCGGTCGACCAGGACAAGGGCATGGTGATCAGCGAGGCCGTGCTGAACGCCGGCTGCGCCTGGTATTTCGGCGACGACATGTCCGACATCAAGGCGTTCGACGCGCTGCGCGCCCGCGAGGCCGTGGACCCCGACTTCTTCGGCATGTGCGTCGCCGTGGCGAATCCCGAGACCGGCGCCGAGGTCTCCAGCGCGGCCGACCTGACGCTGGAGTCCCCCGAGGCGGTGGCGGGCTTCCTCGCCGAGGCGCTACACGCCTTCCACCGCGCCTGACCAGCCGTAGATCCGCCGGGCCAGGTCCCGCAGCTCGCCGAGGTGACCCGGCGGATCGTCACGCCACCACGCCAGCGACACCGAGATGCGCGGCGCGTGCCGCAGCACCCGGTAGGCGACGCCCGGCCGCGGGTACTGGTGTGCGGTCGCCTCGGAGGTGACGCCGACGGCCTGGCCGGCGGCGATGAGCGTCAGCCACTCGTCGACCGCGGGCGTCTCGCGGACGGCGGCCGGCCGCGCGTCCGGCGGCCACAGGTCCAGCGTCGTCGTGCCGGTGCGGCTGTCGATCGCCACCGTGTAGCGGGTCAGGTCCTCCACCCGGAGGCTGCGCCGGCGGGCGAGCGCGCTGTCGGTGGCGACCGCGGCGTACCGCGACTCGAGGCCGATCTCCGCGCTGGCGAATCGCTCGTCGTCGAGCGGGCGGCGGATGACGGCGATGTCCGCCGTACCGTCGCTCAGGCCCGCGGTCGGGTCGTTGGACTGCACGAACACCAGCGGAACGCCCGGGTGCGCGGCCGCCCAGGTCTTCTGCAGGCGCCGGGTGTGCCGGCCCAGCGCCGCCCAGGCGTAGCCGAGCAGGACCTCGGTCCGCGCGGCCTCGACGATGCGCTGCAGGTGCGCGACCTCCTCGACGATCCGGCGGGCCTGACCGACGATCCGGGTGCCGGTGGGCGTCAGCGCCACGTGCCGGGTGGTGCGCTGCAGCAGCCGGGCGCCGAGCGCCCGCTCCAGCGCGGCGACCGAGCGGGAGACGGTCGCCTGCGACACCCCGAGCACGGCCGCGGCGTCGGTGAAGGTGCCCGCGTCGACCACCGCGAGGAGCGTCCGGAGCTGACCCAGGCGCACATCCATACGCCCAGCGTATAGATCGGGCGGCTCGCGCATTTCCGTGCACGCCGCGGGCGGCGAAGGCTGTGGGCATGAGATCCCCCCGACTCGCGGGCGTCGCGACGATGCTCGCCAGCGCGACGAGCAACCAGGTCGGCGCCGCCGTCGGCGCACACGCGTTCTCGACGATCGGCCCCGCGGGGGTCGTCGCGGTACGCCAGTTCGTCGCCGCCGCCGTGCTGCTCCCGCTGGCCCGGCCGAACCTGCGCCGCTTCACCTGGGCGCAGTGGTGGCCGACGCTGCTGCTCGGCGCCGCGTTCGCGGTGATGAACCTGAGCCTCTACACCGCGATCGACCGGATCGGGCTCGGCCTCGCCGTCACCCTCGAGGTGCTCGGCCCGCTCGCGGTCGCGCTGGCCGCCTCCCGCACCCGGCTCGACCTGCTCTGCGCGGCGGCGGCCGGCGCCGGCGTCTACGTGCTGGTGCTGCCCGGTACGGCCAGCGACTACCCCGGCATCGGGCTGGGCCTGCTCGCGGCGGCCTGCTGGGCCGCGTACATCCTGCTCAACCGGCTGCTCGGGACCCGGCTGCCGGGCATACAGGCACCGGCGGCGGCGACCGCGGTGTCGGCGGTCGCCTACCTGCCCGTCGCCGCGACGCTGGTGGCGCAGGGACGGCTGGGCGGCGCCGGGCTCGGGTACGCGGCCGTCGCGGGCCTACTCAGCTCGGTGGTGCCCTACGCCGCGGACCTGATCGCCCTGCGGACGATCCCGGCCCGGTTCTTCGGGATGTTCATGAGCGTGCACCCGGTGCTCGCCGCGCTGGCCGGGCTGGTGCTGCTCGGCCAGGTGCTGCGCCCGCACGAGTGGGCCGGCATCACGATCGTGATCTGCGTGCTGGCCGTGAACAGCGTCAGGCGCCGTAGCGCCGCTGCCGTCCCGCGTAGGACCGCAGCGCACGCAGGAAGTCCGTCCGGCGGAAGTCCGGCCAGTTCGCGTCGTGGAAGTAGAACTCGGAGTGCGCCGACTGCCAGAGCAGGAATCCGGACAGCCGCTGCTCCCCGCTCGTGCGGATGACCAGGTCGGGATCGGGCTGGCCGCGGGTGTAGAGGTGCTCGGCGATGTGCTCGACGTCGAGGATCTCGGCCAGTTCCTCGAGCGTGCGGCCGGCCGCCGACTGCTCGTAGAGCAGCGAGCGGACCGCGTCGGTGATCTCGCGGCGGCCGCCGTAGCCGACCGCCAGGTTGACCTCGACGCCCTCGGTGCGGTGGCGGGTCTTCTCCTGTGCGGCCTTGAGCGCCGTCGCCGTGTTGGCCGGCAGCACGTCGAGCGCGCCGACGATGCGCAGCCGCCACGGGTTGCCGTCCTCGGCGAGCTCGGTCGCCAGGTCTTCAATGATCTTGACCAGGGGATCCAGCTCGGCCGCCGGGCGCTGCAGGTTGTCGGTCGCCAGCAGGTAGAGCGTGACGTGCTTGATGCCGGCCTGGTCGCACCAGCCGAGCAGCTCCTTGATCCGCTCGGCACCGACCCGGTGGCCGTCGTTGGGGTCGACGTAGCCCATCTCGCGGGCCCAGCGCCGGTTGCCGTCGCACATGACCCCGACATGCTGCGGTACCGGCCGGCCGGCGAGCTTGCCGGCGAGCCGTCGTTCGTACAGCGAATAGACCAGGGACCGCAGACTCATCCCTGCAAGCCTAGCGAGCGCGTGCGCACGCTCAAGAGGGCGGCAGGGCGATGTGGAGCAACTCTGCCCCGATGCGTCCGATCGTGCGAAGGTCGAAGACCCCGTCACCCAGCCCCAGGTCCACCATTCGGTCGAAAACCGCACCATCTCGGCGAGCCGCGCGGACCGCGGCGTCGACCACCCCGGGCCGCCGGGTCAGCCGCGCCACCAGACCGGAGTGGCGCAGGTGGCGGCCGAGCCGCCTCCTGAGGGCGGCGCCGTACCGCTCGGCGGCACCGTGCGGCCCGGCCGCGGCCGCGGCGCCGGCCAGGGCGCCGGAGAGCACGGCGTAGAAGATGCCCTCGCCGGTGAACGGATTGATCAGCGACAGCGCGTCGCCCGCGAGCAGCACCCGGCCGCGGGTCGGCGGCGGGCGGTGGGTGGACAACGGCAGGTGGTGGGCGCGCAGGCCGGTCGGCTCGGTGCCGGGCAGCAGCTCGCCCAGCCGCGCCATCAGGTACGCCTTCGTCAGCGGCGTCCCGCGCAGCGTCTCGCCGTACCCGACGTTGGCGGTGCCGTCCCCGATCGGGAAAGACCACGCGTACGCGGGCCAGCGCGCGCTCGTCGTCCTGATGAGCTGCTCGGTGCCGACCGCCGGCGCGTAACCGCGGATCGCGATGGCGAGGTGTCCGTCCGGGTTGACCGGATGACCGAGCGCGCGGCGTACCACCGAACCGGCCCCGTCCGCGCCGATCACGACCAGGGCCCGGATCCCGTCGTCGAGGGTGACGCCCCCGGCGTCCTCGCAGATCTTCCGGACCGCGTGTCTGCGCAGCTGCGCGCCCTGTGCGACCGCCGCCTGCACGAGCCGGGCGTCGAACACCCGGCGTGGAACGGTGTGCGCCGGCCGGGGCAGTGGCCGGGCCACCTCGGTGCCGCCCGGCGCGATCAGGCGCAGGTCCGCCACCGGCGGGTATCCGTCGGTGACTCCGATGACGCCGAGGTCGGTGAGCACGTCGACGGCGTCGGCCGCGATGCCGTCGCCGCACGCCTTGTCCCGCGGGAACGCCGCCCTGTCGAGCAGCAGCACCGACGCGCCCGCCCGCCGCGCCGCGAGGGCCGCGGCCGCGCCGGCCGGCCCGGCGCCGACGACCGCGACGTCGAACACGGCCTCACTCACCCGGTGGACGGTACCCAGGCCGCGCCCGCCTCGTTCAAGAGGCGGGCGCGGGGTGTCACGCGGCGTTGAGGCGGGACTTGAGAGCGTCGAGCTCGGACCAGAGCACGGCCGGCAGCTTGTCGCCGAACTTGGCGAACCACTCCTCGACCTGCGGGATCTCCGCCAGCCAC
Organism: Actinoplanes sp. NPDC049118; assembly: GCF_040648555.1. Lineage (NCBI taxonomy): Bacteria > Bacillati > Actinomycetota > Actinomycetes > Micromonosporales > Micromonosporaceae > Actinoplanes > Actinoplanes sp. NPDC049118. Next base: position 120,966 of record NZ_JBEZDY010000004.1, on the reverse strand, counting down.
TCGTCGGTGTCGACCCGCAGCACGGCCTCCAGGTCCGCCCGGCTGATGTCGAGGCCGCTCACGTCGAGGGCGTCGGCGGTCGGCACGTGACCGATCGCGGTCTCGACCGCGTCGCCCTTGCCGTCGAGGCGCTCGACGATCCACTTGAGCACCCGCGAGTTCTCCCCGAAGCCCGGCCACAGGAAGCCGCCGTCGGCGTCGCGCCGGAACCAGTTCACGTAGAAGACCTTCGGCAGCTTGTCGGCGTCGCCGGAAGCGGCCTTGCCCATCTCGATCCAGTGGTTGAAGTAGTCACCGGCGTGGTACCCGATGAACGGAAGCATCGCCATCGGGTCGCGACGCACCACGCCGACCTGGCCGACCGCGGCGGCCGTGGTCTCCGAGGAGAGCGTCGCTCCGAAGTAGACGCCGTGCACCCAGTCGCGGGCCTCGGTCACCAGCGGCACGGTCGTCTTGCGCCGGCCGCCGAAGAGGATCGCGTCGATCGGTACGCCGCGCGGGTCGTCGTACTCGGGCGCGAGGATCGGGCACTGGTTGATGGGCGTGCAGAAGCGGCTGTTCGGGTGGCTGGAAACCTGGTCGGAATCCGGCGTCCAGTCGTTGCCGCGCCAGTCGATGAGGTGCGCGGGCGGCTCGCCCATGCCCTCCCACCACACGTCGCCGTCGTCGGTGCGGGCCACGTTGGTGAAGACCGAGTTGCCACGGGCCAGCGTGCGCATCGCGTTCGGGTTGGTGTGGTGGTCGGTGCCGGGCGCGACGCCGAACAGGCCGTACTCCGGGTTGGTGGCCCACAGGCGACCGTCCTCACCGAAGCGCATCCAGGCGATGTCGTCGCCGACGGTCTCGACCTTCCAGCCCGGCAGCGTCGGCTCGAGCATGGCGAGGTTGGTCTTGCCACAGGCCGACGGGAACGCGCCGGCGATGTAGCGGACCTGACCCTCGGGCGAGGTCAGCTTCATGATCAGCATGTGCTCCGCGAGCCAGCCCTCGTCGCGGGCGGCGACGCTGGCGATCCGCAGTGCGAAGCACTTCTTGCCGAGCAGCGAGTTGCCACCGTAGCCGGAGCCGTACGACCAGATCTCGCGGGACTCCGGGAAGTGCGAGATGTACTTGGTCTCGTTGCACGGCCAGGCCACGTCGGACTCGCCCTCGGCCAGCGGCATGCCGACAGAGTGCAGCGCGGGCACGAAGTCCGCGTCGGCACCCATCGCGGCAAGGACCGCGGTGCCCATCCTGGTCATGATCTTCATCGAGGCCACCACGTACGCACTGTCGGTGATCTCGATGCCGAACATCGGGTTGGGCGCGTCGAGCGGGCCCATGCAGAACGGCACGACGTACATGGTGCGTCCGCGCATACAGCCGCGGTACAGCTCCGTCATCGTCGCCTTCATCTCCGCAGGCGCCGCCCAGTTGTTCGTCGGGCCGGCGTCGGCGGGGTCCACCGAGCAGATGAAGGTGCGTTCCTCGACCCGGGCGACATCCCCGGGATCCGTGCGCGCCCAGAACGAATTGGGCCGCTTGGCGGAGTCCAGGCGGACCAGCGAACCGGCCTCGACCAGCGAGTCGGTGAGCCGGGTCCACTCCTCGTCGGAGCCGTCGCACCAGACCACCCGGTCCGGTGTGGTGAGGGCGGCAACCTCGTCCACCCAGTTCAAAAGCTTGGCGTGTGCGGTGGGGGGCACAGACATGTGATTCCCTTCGGTCGGCACTGACCTGTGACGAACCAGGCCGGTCGGTCGGCCATTGTCACGGGAGTCACTTCAGCCTAAGCCGAGGAAACGTTCAGTTCATCGGCGAATCTTGTGGACAACCGCACAATCCTCGGTGTTTGTGCGCAATCACGATCGATCCTTCGCCGCTTGATGCACAAGCGCGCACGGCGGGCCAACTGAATGCATTTCCCGGCCCGCATCCACCCGCGTTCACAAAGCGGACGAAACGGCCTAAGCTAGTCGTTAATCGGGCTTTCCTCCCACTCCCCGCTACAGGAGGCAGGAATGACGATCCCGGCCAGCGAGACCGACATGGACACAGACCTGCTTGCCGCCGTACGCGCGGGTGACACCGCCGCGTACGGCGTTCTATACCAACGCCACCGGGCCGCCGCCCGGGCGCTGGCGTACGGGCTCGTCAGCGACCCCGCCGACGCCGACGACCTGGTAGCCGAGACGTTCGCCAAGGTCTTCGCGTCGCTGCGGGCCGGCGGCGGGCCGCTGGTGGCGTTCCGCGCCTACCTGCACACGACCCTGCGGCACGTCTGCTACCACCGGGCCCGCCGCGACCGCCGGCTCGAGTTCACCGACGACCTCACCCGGTACGACGAGGGCGAGCCGTTCCGCGACCCGGCGCTCGACCGCCTGGAGCGCACGTACGCCGCACAGGCCTTCCGGGCGCTGCCCGACCGCTGGCGCGACGTGCTCTGGCGCACCGAGGTCGAGGGGGCCAGCCCGGCCGAGGTCGCCCCCGACCTCGGCCTCACGCCGAACGCCGTCGCCGTGCTCGCGCACCGGGCCCGCGAGGGTCTGCGCCGGCTCTACCTGCAGCAGCACGTGGCCGTCGCCGATCCGCCCGAGTGCCGGTGGACCGGCGACCGGCTCGGCGGGCACGTCCGGGGCCGGGTGGCGCCGCGCGACGCCGTCCGGCTCGAGACCCACCTCGCCTGGTGCGCCGGCTGCCGGGCCCGGCACGCGGAGATCACAGAGATCAACCAGAGCGGCTACCGTCCGTACAAGCAGCGCGGTGTTCCCGGCGCCGATGGATTAAGAGTCGCTCACGAAAACGGCGCTCCGTGACCGGCGCCGGTACTCTCGGGTCCGTGCCTGCCGCAATCCTGCCCGCGCTGCGGGCACGCTTCGGGGCACTCGTGCGCGAACTGAGCAAGTTCGGCATCGTGGGCAGCACCGCCTTCGCCGTCGACCTGACGATCTTCAACGTGCTGCTGCAGAGCGGCAGCGAGTCGCTGACCGCCAAGACGATCTCCACGGTCATCGCGACCACGGTGGCGTTCCTGGGCAACCGATTCTGGACCTGGCGGCACCGCGGGCACGCCAACATGGCCCGGCAGTACGTGACGTTCTTCCTGCTCAACGCGGTCGGCCTGGTCATCGGCCTGTCCTGCCTGGCGATCAGCCACTACGGGCTCGGCCTGATCTGGCCGGAGTTCCAGAGCCCGCTCGCGGACAACATCTCGGGCCAGCTCGTCGGCACCGCCGTCGGCACCCTGTTCCGCTTCTGGTCGTACCGGCGCTTCGTGTTCGGCGAGGTCGTCGTCCCCGACCCGATCGAGCCCGGCATACCGGCGCCGTCACACCGGGACGCGCCCGCGCCGGCGCCGCAGTCCGTCCCGCCGACGGCCCCGCCCGCAGTCCCGCGAATGTGACGTCGGAGTCACCCCTCCGGTACGGTCCGACGTCCTCGCCTCTTTCCCCCCGTAAGGTTGACCAATGCTTTCAGCCCGCTCGCTGGCGGAACGCCTGCGCCACCTCGCACCGGAAGCGCTGGCCTTCGGCGTGATCGGCGCCGGCAACACGCTGCTCTATATGGCGATCACGTGGGCCCTGCTGTCCATCGGCGCCGTCAAGGCGAGCATCGTCGCGACCGTCGTCACGACGACCCTGGCATACCTCGCGAACAGGTACTGGACCTACCGCCACCACACCCGCAGCGCCCTGCGCCGGGAGTACGCGCTGTTCTTCGGCTTCAACCTGATCGGCATGATCATCCAGTCCGGTGCGGTCACCATCGGCAAGTACGGCTTCGGCCTCACCGAGGAGCACGACGAGATCCTGCTCATGGGGTGCACGATGCTGGGCATCGCGGTGGCGACGGTCTTCCGCTTCTGGGCGTACCGGACCTTCGTCTTCCTCAAGCCGCCGGTGGACGGGCACGAGGGCGCGGTGGCCGAGCTGGACGTGGTCGCGGGCCTGGCCGAGCTCAGCGCCGAGGCCGACGGGAGCCTGGACGCGGAACTGGCGAAAGAGCTCGACGCTCAGCGCCGCGCTGTCTAGCGGTCGACGGAGTCTCCTCCTCGTCGGCCTCCTCGTCCTCGCCGTCCCCGCGTAGCTCGCGGTCCGTCTCGATCAGCTGATAGAGCAGGGTCTGCACCCGCTGGGCCCCCGGCACCGACTCCAGCACCGCGACCTGGTCGCCGATCGAATCGATCTTCAGCGTGCCGCAGCCCAGCACCCGGTCGAGCATCGTCTGGCGCATCGCGTGGTCGTTGACCCGGTTGAGCGGGAGGTCCCGGCGCGCGCGGGCGATCACGCCGTCCTGCAGCAGGATCCGCTCGTCGGTGAAGACGTAGTGCGTCGTCCGCCAGACCAGCAGCGGCCACACGCCCCGGGTCAGGCCCGTGAAGAGCGCGACCGCGCCGACCACCAGCACACCGATCAGGCCACCGGTCGTCGGTGGCAGCATGACCCAGACCAGAATCACCGCCGCCAGGTCGGCGAGCAGCACCAGGACCGGGCGCACGGCCGCCTTGGCGTGGGGGTGCAGGTGGAGGACGACCTCCTCCTCGTCGGTCAGGACCTCGTCCGGGAACGCCACCGGTTCAGCGTACGTGCAGGACGTCTCCCGCCGAGACGCGCCGCTCGCCGTCAGCCGTCCGGACCCCCAACTGGCCGTATCCGTCCACCGTGGTCGCCGTACCCGTGAGCTCCCTGCCCTGCGGGAGCAGCACCCGGACGTTGCGGCCGATTGTCGAACACCCCCGCTGGTACGCCGCCAGCAGCCCGCACATCTCCGCGTCGCCGTCGGCCTCGCGCCAGCCGCCGTACCACTGGGCCACGCCCCGCAGCAGCGAGCGCAGCAGCGGATCGCGGTCGGTGGCCTTGGCGCCGGCAGCCCGCAGGGAGGTGGCCGGCAGGCCCGTCGTGCCGGGAAGCTCCTCCGGGCGGGTGGTGACGTTGAGCCCTATCCCGACCACCACGGCGTCACCGGACACCTCGGCGAGGATGCCGGCGGCCTTGGCGTCGCCCGTGCCGGTGCGGATCAGCAGGTCGTTCGGCCACTTCAGCGACGCGTCCAGCTCGGCGAGGCGCTGCACGGTCTCGAGCAGCGCGACCCCGGCCAGCAGCGGCAGCCAGCCCCACGTGTGCTGCGGGGCGGGTGCCCAGCCCCGCCCCTCGTCGGCGGCGCCGGGCCGCAGCAGCAGGCTGAGCGTCAGCCCGGCCCGCGGCGGCGAGACCCACTGCCGGTCCCGGCGGCCCCGCCCCGCGACCTGCTGCTCGGCGACGACCACCAGGCCCTCACCGGCACCGTCCCGCGCCGCGGCCGCGGCGTCGGCGTTTGTCGAACCGGTCTCCGCCCGCACCTCGACCTGTCGCCACAACCCGCCGGGCACGATCAGCGCGCGTTGCAGCGCGCGCTCGGTCAGCGGGGGACGATCAAGATCTGCGTACGGCGAGGAGGCCACGCCCAAAGACTAGGCGTGCCGTTGCGGCGCGGGCTCAGTTGGGCTCCGCCGCGTGCCGGCTCACGTAGACCGTGCTGCGCGGATCGGGCTGGCCGTTGCCCGGGCGCGGGCGGGGCCGCGGGCGGGACCGGGACGCCTCGGAAAGCCCGTGATCCATCACCGGCAGCGTCTGGGTCAGGCTCTCGCTGGCGGAGACCCCGCCGGGGCCGCGCCGGCGCCGGATCAGGCCGGCGGACGGGCGGCGGACCCGGCGAGGCGCGGCCTCGTCCGCGGCCGACCCGGGTGCCCACGACAGGTCGGGCATGTGGGACTGGTGCAGGTCCGACACGTTCCAGATCGGCTCGTCCAGGCTCTGGTTCACCGGGGCGGAGCTCGGCAGCCGCCACTCGGCGTCGTCGCGACGCCCGTTGTCGTCGAGGAACCCTCGCCCGGCACCGTCGTCCTCACCGGCCGGGTCGCCGGCCGCGACGGGCCGGCCGTCGCGGTCCGCGATCGCGGTGCGCTCCGACCAGGGCCGGGGCGCCTCGACACGGTTGTCCGGGCGTGCCGGCGGCCACGGCGGCACGACCGCCGTCGGTTCCGCCTCGACGTCGTCGGCGTCCGCCGCCGGCGGGCGTTCCACCGGTACGGGCCAGCCGTACTCCGAGTCGTAGGCGCCCTTGTTCACCGGCATCCAGTACTCGCCGGAGATCGGCTCGGGCTCGTCGCCGTACTCCGGCCTGCTCCAGCCCTCGACCCGGTCGCCGTAGCGGCCGCCCCACGGCAGGTCGGCGGGCTCCGCATCCGGCGCCGCGAAGCCGCCGGACGGGGTGTCGAAGCGACCGGCGAACGCGCCGGAGGCGCCGGTGGCGTCCACGACGTCGAAGCCGGCGGAGAGATCGGAATCCTCCGGGCTCCCGGCGGCCCATCCGCCGGTGCCGTCCCGCTCGTCACCGGTGCCGTCGCCGGCCCATTCGTCGCCGTGCCGGTCGTCCGGAAGGTCCTCCGGTGCCGGGAAGTGGTCGGCCAGGAAGCCGCCGGTCAGGTCGTAGGCGCCCGCGGCGTCGAGTCCGTGCAGTTCCAGGCTGTGCGAGACCGGCTCGTCGTCGGCTACGCGGTCCAGTTCGGGATCGATGTCGAGTTCGGGATCGCCGCCGCGCTCGGGCGCCGCGCGCAGGTCGATCGGCAGCAGGTCCACGTCGGCGGGCCCGGGGCCCGGCGGGATCAGGTCGAATCGCCCTGAGGCCGGCGCGTCGATGTCCTCCAGCGCGGCGAACCGCTGGAGCATGGATCGCCCGCGGCCCAGGCCGGCAAAGCCGGCGAGGGCGTCGGGCGGTTCCGGCCGGGCGCCGGCGCCTCCCAGCGACTCGATGATCGGGGTGCCCAACTCGGGCCACGGCGAGCCGAACGACATCTCGGTACCTTCCTGTCGCGGAGCGTATTGCGCGGCGGTCCGGTCCTGCGGTTGGCCGTAGGCCTCGGCCGGCTGGGCCGATGCCGCGTACGCCGGATCCGCTTCCGCGAGCCCGCCCGTGAATTCCGGGGCGAGCGGCCGGCCCGGCTCGCCGCCCCGGTGTGCGGAGTCCGAGGCGGGCGCGAGCGCGGCGGAGGTGGGCCAGAAGCGCCGGGATCCCGGGCCGCTCGGCGGACCGGAGTCAGCCTCGTCGCCCAGCGCGCCGCCGAGCGCGGGCCCGGGCCGAGCCTCGTAATCGGACGCAGCCTCTTCGTAGCCGGACGCAGCCTCTTCGCCAGGCCCGGCCTCGTAGCCGGACGCAGCCTCTTCGTAGCCGGGCGCAGCCTCGTAGCTGGACGCGGCCTCTTCGCCGGACCTGGCCTCGTAGCCGGACGCAGCCTCTTCGCCAGGCCCGGCCTCGTAGCCGGACGCAGCCTCTTCGTAGCCGGGCGCAGCCTCGTAGCTGGACGCGGCCTCGT
>NZ_JBEZDY010000004.1:24220-113540 GCF_040648555.1 Actinoplanes sp. NPDC049118 | reverse complement strand
TCTTCGCCGGACCTGGCCTCGTAGCCGGACGCAGCCTCTTCGCCGGGCCCGGCCTCGTAACGGGACGCAGCCTCGGCGCCGGGCGCTGACGGGTGGCCGAACTCCGAGGTCCGGCGGGCGTCGGCCCCGGCGGCCGGCGCCTCCGCCTCGCGGGCGGCTCGCCCGCGCCTGCCCTTGCGGCCGGACTCGGTACCCGTGTCCTCAGCTCGGCCCGCGCTCTCCGCGCCGGCGGCGGCGTGTGCCCCCGCGGCGGCACCGTCGGCATGCGAGCCGCCGGCGGCCGCGGCGCGCCGCGCCGCGCGGCCCGTGGACCGGGCGGCCGTAACCGCACCCGCCTTCGACCCGCGGCGCCGGGCATTGCCCGCGCCGTCGCCTGTTCTGCCGAAGAGTGCCCTGCGGAAAACGATGAGGGTGGTGATGCCACCGACGATCATCGCCACGCCGACGGGGGTCATCCATGTCGTCACGGGGGATGTAACGAATGGGGCATTGAGTGCGAAACGTGCGAAGTACCCCACCGCTTACGGCGGGCACCGCACCCGCCGCCGCGCATGCTGGATACGATCTCTGCGGCATGCGGGGCGAGCGGAGGACAGGGCATCGTGACGGCGCAGCAGGACGTGACGCAGCAGGATGACATCCACACCACGGCCGGCAAGCTCGCCGACCTAGATCGGCGCACCGACGAGGCGGTGCACGCCGGCTCGGCACGGGCGGTCGAGAAGCAGCACGCCCGCGGCAAGCGCACCGCCCGCGAGCGCATCGCGATGCTGCTCGACGAGGGCTCTTTCGTGGAGCTCGACGAGCTCGCCCGGCACCGCTCGACCGCGTTCGGCCTGGATCGGATCAGGCCGTACGGCGACGGCGTGGTGACCGGTCACGGCACCGTCGACGGCCGCCAGGTGTGCGTGTTCTCCCAGGACTTCACCGTGTTCGGCGGCTCGCTCGGCGAGGTCTTCGGAGAGAAGATCGTCAAGATCCTGGACCTGGCCATGAAGATCGGGTGCCCGATCATCGGCATCAACGACTCCGGCGGCGCCCGCATCCAGGAGGGCGTCGTCGCGCTCGGCCTCTACGCCGACATCTTCTTCCGCAACGTCCGGGCCAGCGGCGTCATCCCGCAGATCTCGCTGATCATGGGCCCGTGCGCGGGCGGCGCGGTCTACTCCCCCGCGATCACCGACTTCACGGTGATGGTCGACCAGACGTCGCACATGTTCATCACCGGTCCCGACGTCATCCGCACGGTCACCGGCGAGGACGTCGGCATGGAGGAGCTCGGCGGCGCCCGCACGCACAACTCCCGCAGCGGCAACGCGCACTACCTCGCGAGCGACGAGGACGACGCGATCGACTACGTGCGCGCGCTGCTCTCGTACCTGCCGAGCAACAACCTCGACGAACCGACCACGTTCGATCTGCCGGCCGACCTCGCACCGAGCGAGGTCGATCTCGCGCTGGACACGCTGATCCCGGACTCGGCGAACCAGCCCTACGACATCAAGCGGGTCGTCGAGGCCGTCGTCGAGGACTTCCTCGAGGTCCAGCCGCTGTACGCACAGAACATCGTGGTCGGTTTCGGCCGCGTCGAGGGCCGGCCGGTCGGCATCGTCGCCAACCAGCCGATGCACTTCGCCGGCACGCTCGACATCGCCGCGTCCGAGAAGGCGGCACGCTTCGTGCGTACCTGCGACGCCTTCAACATCCCGGTGGTCACCTTCGTGGACGTGCCCGGCTTCCTGCCGGGCACCGGCCAGGAATGGGAAGGCATCATCCGGCGCGGCGCCAAGCTCATCTATGCGTACGCGGAAGCGACCGTCCCCAAGGTCACCGTAATCACCCGCAAGGCCTACGGCGGCGCGTACGACGTGATGGGCTCGAAGCACCTCGGCGCTGACATGAACTTCGCCTGGCCGACGGCGCAGATCGCGGTGATGGGCGCCCAGGGCGCCGTCAACATCCTCTACCGCGGCGAACTCGCGGCAGCCGAAGACCCCGCGGCGCTGCGTACCGAGCTGATCAACGAGTACGAGGACACGCTGGCGAACCCTTACATCGCGGCCGAGCGGGGCTACGTGGACGCCGTCATCAAGCCGTCGGAGACCCGGGAGCAGGTGACCCGGGCGCTGCGGATGCTGCGCACCAAGCGGGAGACCCTGCCGCCGAAGAAGCACGGCAACATCCCGCTCTGACCGCCCCGACGGGGCATCGCGCCGCAACGGCCCGGCGTCGCTGCCGGTGCCGGCGTCGAAGCTGTTGGCGTTCGCGGTGAGCGGACTGGCATTCGCCCGGTCGGCCGAGCTGACGGGCGTGCACCCGACGTGGTCACCGCTGCGGCCGGGGACTCAAGGCCGCCAGATCGTGGACGTGACCCGCCGCGGCCTCGGCATGCCCTCTTGGCCGGCGTCCGCCCGCCGGCGAGGGGACATCACGCCCGCGGTCAGCGATTCAGCGCTCACCGCGCCGCGGACAACGACGACCGGTGACATCGCCCGGGTGACGCTCTGTGCGGACACCGAACCCAGCAACAGGCCCTTCCAGCCACCGTATCCGCGCGAGCCGACCACCAGAAGGCCGGCGTTCTCGGCGGCCTCGAGCAGCGCCGGAGCCGGCGGACCCCGCACGAGGTGGGTCTCCACCGGAGCCTGGGTGACGTCGACCCCGGCGCGCCGGGCGGCGTCGCGCAGGGTGGCCGTCGCCTGGGCCACGAGGTCGTCGATCGCCTCCGGCGGTAGCCACGCGGCGCCCGCGAAACCCATGTAGGGCGGGGTCCAGGCGTGCAGCACCCGCAGCGTGGCGCCACGGTGGATGGCTGCGTCGTGTGCGAAGCGCAGGGCATGCACCGACTCGGTGGAGCCGTTGACGCCGACGACGACGGGCGCCGCGGTGGGACGCGGGCGGCGTGCGCGCACGACGACCACCGGACCCTGCGAGTACCGGATAGAGCTCTGGCTCACCGATCCGAGCAGGGAACCGGCGAGGCTGCCGCGGCCCCGCGACCCGACGACGAGCAGTGCATCGGCGCCCGCCTCGCGGATCAGTTCCCGGGTGGGGTGGCCGTACCGGACCTCGGTCGTCACCGGCACGTCGGTCGCACCATGGCGCTCGACCACCTCCCGCACGTGGCCCCCGACGCCGTGACTGAGGCGGGCCCGGAGCTCGGTCGCGGACCGCAGCGCGGCGAGCCGCTCGGCCCGCGCAGGACCGTCGTCGGCACTCCAGACGTTGACGGCGCGCACCGGCACACCTCGCAGCCGGCCCTCCTGCAGCGCCCAGACCAGCGCGTCGTCGGCCTCAGGTGATCCGTCGACACCCACTACCACGCTCCTGATGGTCACGTCGCTACCGCCTCTCAACATGCGCTGATCCTGCTTTCGGTGAAGGGCACATCTCTCGTGGTCGATGAGCAACGACCTCACTGGGTGCTTGCCGGGGTCACGATGGAACCGCGGCCGTGCGTCGCGGTCGGCCGTCCGGCGCGCGGGTGGCGGCGCCGCCACTGGTGCTCGGCGCCGCCCGCGGCGGCGATATCGTCCACGTCGGACGTGAGGAGGTCGACGACGTCGGTGACGCCGGGGATCAACCGGGCCATCCGTGCGGCGGCCAGGGCGGTCGTCCGGCGTGCGGTCCGGCCGGTGATGGTCACGACGCCGCCGTCCACGGTGACCTGCACCGCTCCCGGACGGATCCGGAGCTCACCGAGCAGCACTCGTTGCATCACCTCGTCGCGGATGACGGCGTCCAGGCGATCGTGGACCTTGAAGAGGTCCGATCTGCTGACGATGCCCCGCAGCTTGTGTCCGCCGTCGACGACCAGCAGCCGGCCGACGGCACTCCGGCGCATCAGCCGGGCGGCGGCCGGCAGCGATGCGCCGGCTCCGATCGTGAGCGGCGGCGCGTTCATGACCCCGGCGGCGGTGCCTTCCGGCCAGGACGGGCGCAGTGGCATCCGGCGACGCCACCAAGGGGTTCGCGGTGGATCCGTCGGCGCCGGCATCTCGATCACCTCGTGCAGGTCGGACCAGGACACGATGCCGAGGACCGTGCCGAAGTCGTCGACGATCGGGACGGCACGGATCCGCCGCTCGGTGAGCAGGGTGACGATGTCCGCGACCGACGCATCGTCGGGGGCGGTGATCACGTCAGTGGTCATCACGTCCTGTACTCGCCATTGCCGCATGTCGCTCCTCTCGTGGTGCGGACGGTTCCGGGGACCTATGACATTCATGAGTGCCGCCCGTCGGCGGGTGCGCGGCCGGCCGGTTCCGGCGGGCGGCGGTAGATCAGTCCGGCTCGGGCGTAACGCCGCAACCCGTACATGGCTGACAGCGTGGCGACGATGGCGAGCAGCACCAGCGCCTCCACGAGGCCGACGGCCACGAACACGATCACGGCCAACCCGAGAACAGCGGCGACGACGATGCCCGCCGGTGCGAGCGAGAACCTGCGGTCCTGCATGCTGTGCCTCCTTCTGGACGGCAACCATCAGGCCACGACTCGGCGCGGCCCGCGATGGAACGACGATGCGCCCGATGACCCGGGCGCGTATCCATTCTCGCCCCGAACGACTTGCCGGGGCAGGGCTACTAACCCCAGACAATGCGGGTCTAAACTGCCGGTTGTCGGCAATGAACGGGTCTAAGGGCGTGGTTCGGGTGAGCGACGGCGGACGGCAGCGCGGCGGGCGCCGGCCTGTGACACCGGAACCGGACGACGCCTGGCTGGTCGGCGTCGCCGAGGGGGCCAGTGGTGACGCCGGCGGGATCCCGGTGGAGCTGCTCGGCGACTACCTGCCCCTACTGGTCGACGCGGCGACATACGGGCGCCAGGCCGAACGCCGCGAGCTCGACGCGGTGGCCCTGCTCGGCCGCCGCGCCGCCGAGCAGGGCGTGTCCGCGGGCCGGGTGGTGCAGCTCTACCTGTCCGCGGCGCGGCGGCTCTGGAACGACCTGCCGATGGTGGTGCGGTCCCGTGACAGGGAGGCGGTGCGCGCGGCCGCGTCGGCGGTGCTTCAGGTTGTCGACGACGCGGTCGCGACGCTCGCCGAGGGGTACGCGGTCGCCCGTCGTGACCTAGTGCGCCGGGAGGAATCGCTGCGCCGGGAGTTGATCGACGACCTGCTGCGCGGCGACTCCGACCTGGGCACGCTGGTGGAGCGGGCCGAACCGTTCGGGCTCGACCTCGCCCGGGTCCATCAGGTGGCGCTGGCCGCGCCGAGCCGGCGCCTGCCGGACGCCGACGCGGCGATCAGCGCCCTGGAGGCCGTCGTCTTCGACCGGCTCGGCGACCGCGACGTGCTCGTCGCGACCAAGGACGGCCTGCTGGTCGTGCTGGCCCCGGCCGATGCCGGGGTGGCGGGGCGGCTGTCGCCCGCGCTGGAGGCGGCCGACGAACTCGGCCGGCTCATGCACGAGGAGCTGAGCCGACTGCCCCGCGGACGGCCGTGGCGGGTCGCCGTCGGGCGACCCTACGCCGGCCTGTACGGCATCGCCCGCTCCTACGAGGAGGCCCGCGAAGCGCTCACCATGGCCGGCAGGCTGCACACGGACGCCCCGGTCATCAACGCCCAGGACGTGCTCATCTACCGCGTGCTGCTGCGCGACCAGCCGGCCATGGTCGACCTGGTGCAGGCCGTGCTCAGCCCGCTCGGCCAGGCGCGCGGGGGAGCGGGGCCGCTGCTCGACACGTTGCACGCCTACTTCGAGACCGGGGCGGTCGCGACCGAGTCGGCGAAGCGGCTGCACGTGTCGGTGCGTACCGTCACCTACCGCCTCGACCGGGTCAAGAAGCTGACCGGGTACGACCCGGCCGATCCCACTCACCGGTTCACGCTGCAGGCGGCGGTGCTCGGCGCCAAAGTGCTCAACTGGCCGAAGGTGTCACTGCCCGGTCCGGCCTGATGGGCGGAGAGCGACGGATGGCCACCCACCGGGCGGTGGGCACGGCCTCAGCGCCTCCGGCGGGCCGCCGCGGCGATCGCGTTGCCGGGCTTGTGGCGCTCGCAGGGGGCGCACTGGCTTGCCTGCGGCGTGGCTCGCAGCCTGCCGAGAGGTATCGCCTTGTCGCAGTCTTCGCAGAGGCCGTAGGCGCCTTCGGACATGCGCCTGAGCGCCTGCGCCGTCTCGGCGATCCGCTGCCGGACGGACGCGGTGTGTATGGCCAGGGTGCGCATGTCGCGGCCGAACTGCTGTAGCAGTGCGGCGTGCACCGTCATCCGCGTCAGCCGGTCGGTGTCCACGGCGTACCGCTCCTCGAGCATGCTGCGGAGCAGCTCCATAGGCTCGGCGGAGGAAACGGCCGGTTCAGGCAGCGTGGTGGTCATGATGCCTCCGAAGGAGTGAGTCGCCGAGACCTGCCCAACGGTCAGGCGTCGGCGGGATGGCACAGGGCCGTGGGTCTCGCGGAGACCGTCGCTCTTCACCCGCTGCGCTGCTGACACGGCATGCAGAACCGGGCGTGGGGAAGCACCTCCAGCCGCTCGACCGGAATGTGGGCGCCGCACTTCTCGCACAGGCCGTAGGAACCCTCGGCCAGCCGCCGCAGCGCGCCGGTGACCTGCTCCAGGCTGTGCCGGGTCGCGGCCAGCAGCGCCGCCTGGTTGTGTGCCTCGCCGGGATCGCCGGTGCTTCGCGCCGTCTTCCTGAGCTCCAGGAGCCGGGCCGTCTGCCGCGCGAACTCGTCGCTCAACGACGCGCGCAGCGACGAAAAACGATCGTGGTCGGAGGCCTCTGTGTAGACACTCATATCCGTTCCTCGCTGGTGATCGAAGATGTCGATACGAAGAGGGCCGAAGCCTTGTCGGGCTTCGCCCTCACGACCTCGGTGGGCGCGGCCCGAGGCCGCGCCCGCCGGAAGCCGGTGTCACCTCGCCGCGGCGCCCTGGCCCGGCATGCGCCGGCGGCGCCTCCTCAGCCGCCGGCGCATGCCGGACGGCGGGAACGGATCGGCGCTGAATGGGTGGGTTCGACTGACCTTGGAGCGAACCAGCTCCGTGTCGTCGAAGTCGAACCGGATCCGGTTGACCACATGGGAGACGCCCGGCACCTCTGTGGCGAGCCGGGCGGCGATACCGGCGGTCGATCGCCGGTCCACCGTGCCGGTCAGCGTGGCGACGCCATCCCGCAGGCCCACCCGCACCTGCTCCGGATGAATCCACATCCGGCGGCGCAGCACGTCCTCGACCTCCCGGCGGACCGGAATGTCGGCACCCACGGTGCTCATCTCGTGCCTCGCCTCGTCGCTGACCTTGCCCTTCATGTCGACACCTCCTCGAACTGCCGCGGCCCGGGACTGCGCCCGGGCCGACAGTTCATAGCGGGAAAGCGGATGCTGGCCTCAAGCATCACCACCCTGTCGCCCGGCGACCACGGTCCGCGACGGCGACAAAGCTCGCCGTTTATTGCCGTCCGTCGGCAAGGTGCCGTGCGGCCGCCCTGAATCGGCTGCGAAGAGACCCCGGCACTCGGTGCGCCTTTCACCGGCGCAGGCCGGCTGATCTTTACGTCGTGGTCGGAGGTGGCTGCGCAGGTGGTGCTTCCGGCGGCTGGGTGTTTGCGGCTGTGTAGACCACGATGAACCCATCGTGCGTTCGCCCAGGTCTTGCTCGGCCCGGCGCCATTCGGCCGCACGCCCTTCGACCCGGCGCCCTTCGACCTGGCGCTATTCGGCCAGGCCTTGCTGGGCCGGGCGCTGTTCGGCGGGGCGCTGTTCGAACAGACCTTGCTCGGCCCGGCGCTGTTCGGCCGCGCGCTCTTCGGCCCGACGCCCGTCGACCCGACCCCCCTCGACCCGACGCTGTTTGACCCGGCGCTGTTCGACCCGGCGCGGTTCGACCCGGGCGCTGTTCGACCCGGGCGCTGTTCGACCCGGCGTTATTCGGCCGGGCGCCCGTTCGACCAGGCGCCGTTCGACCAGGCGCTACTCGGCTGGACGACGTTCGACTAGGCGCTATTCGGCCGGGCTATTCGGCCCGGCGCCGTTCGGCCGGGCGACGTTCGGCCGGGCGACGTTCGACCCGCCGCAGTTCGGCTCGGTTCGAGGTCAGAGCGGGGTGCCGGCCCCGGGGAGCCACTGGCCGGCGAGCATGAAGCCGCCGATCACCAGCGCGGCGAGATCGACCGCGAGGAAGACGCCGACCCAGAAGATCGCGGGCACGTGCGTGATCCCGGCAAGCTGGTCCGCATCGGACTCCGGCATCCGACCGCGGCTGCGCAACTTCTGCAGCTCGAAGACCGGGCGCACGCCGCCGATCAGGAGGAACCACACCCCCACGTAGGCGAAGGCCGCCTGGGCCTGCGGCGAGCCGTACCAGGAGACCGCGAAGACGATCGCCCCGGTGACCAGCACGGAGATCACGCCGAAGACGTTGCGGATGTTGATCAGCATGAGTAGCAGCAGGACCACCACCACCCAGAGAAGCAGCATGATCCGGTTGCCGCCGAGCAGCCAGGCACCGCCGAGACCGACCAGCGACGGCGTGATGTAACCCGCCAGCAGGGTGAACATCATGCCCGGTCCGGTGGGGCGACCGGCCGAGAGCGTGAGCCCCGACGTGTCGAACTCCAGCCGGATGCCCCGCAGCTTGCGCCCCGTGAGCAGCGCGACGAGCGCGTGGCCACCCTCATGGGCGATGGTTATCGCGTTGCGCGCGACCCGCCACAGCGGCCGGAACGAGACCACGGCCAGCGCGATCACCGCCGTCACCAGAACGAGCAGGCCGGGCGGGTCCGGCTGGGCCCCGAAGAGGGTGTCCCAGAGTTCACTTACCGAGTCGATCGACACAGCCCGCGAGCGTAGTCGATCAGCGCAGGTCTAGGACATGTCGATCTTGCCGTCGCCGTGGCGAGGTCCGGTTTTCGCGCCGCAGGTAGGCCGGGATGTCGGATACCCGTCTCGGCCTACCGGACCGCGCGGCATGGCGGAAGCCGGTTCGCCCGGACCGCAAGATCCACAGGGCCCGGCCCTAGGCGCGGCGCAAGCCGGACCAACCCAAGCCGACACCATCCACAGGACCGACCCCAGGCGCGGCGCAGCCGGACCAACCCAAGCCGACACGATCGGCAGGGCCGACAGCTAGGCGCGGCGGCGCAGGGCTGATTCCTGTCGGGGCTCCGCTCGGCGTTGCAGCATCCAGACGCCAGCAACGCCCGAGCCCAGGAGCACCGTCGCGACGACGGCCAGCAGTACAGCAAGGGTGCCGGCGGCCGCCACGAGGAGCGCGACATCGGCGATCGCGACGAGCATCCACAATGCGATCGTGGGCCTGCTGCCGTGTCGTCGAATCATCATGCACCTCCATCCGTGGTGAGCGATGAATACCCATTCATCCGTCACTCACACACCGGAGGTCACGACCTCGGCTTGAACCCCTGGTAGATCAGCTGCAAATCCTTCAGCCCGTCCTGCCAGTCGTCGGGCGAGGTGTACCAGGAGATGCCGTACGCCTGCTTGCCCGCCGTGGTGATGACGCCGCGCTTCACGGCGCGCTGCGGGTTGCCGCTCGACGTGGTGTACGTGAACTCCCAGTCGGCGGCCTTCACGAAGTAGTCGACCGGCTCGATCTTGATGCGCTCGTAGTTCCGGTAGGCCCGCCCGCGCCGGTCCTGCTCCTGGCCCTTCCAGTCGGCGACCGGATCCGGCTGCGGCTGATCGGTCTGGTCGATGATCAGCAGCCGGTTGTTCTTCCGGAAGTAGACCTCGCTGCCCCGGTGCTCGATCGAGACGCCGTTCGGCACCGGCACGGAGAAACCGGAGCCGTCGGCGTAGCGGTACCAGCCCTTGGGGATCGCGACGTCGCCCGGCGCCGGGGCCGCGGGGGACGTCGGCGGTGCGGACGACGGCTGCCCGGTCGTGGTGGCCGGAGCCGCCGGCGCGGCGGAGGTGGCTGCGGTGGTCGGCTTCGTGGTCGGCTTCGTCGCGCTGGCGGCGGGCGCGACCCCGGCCTGACCCTTGTCCTTTGGCCGGTCGTCGTCGCCGAAGGCACGCGGGACCAGGATGACCAGGGCCAGCAGCACGGCGGCGAGCATGCCGATCGCGATCGCGGTCTGCCGCCGGGTGAGCGTGGTTCCGAAGACCGTGATGCCGCGGGCGCCGCCAGACGGGGGTCGCAGGTTCATCGGCTGCCAGGCGGGACGGCTCGGCTGACCGAAGGCCGGTACGCCTGCGACGGGGCTCGCGCCGCCAGACGGGGTGCCGGCCACCGCGGGAACCGCGCCAACGCGGGTGGCGGCGAGGGCGGACTTGCGCTCGGCCGCGGTCTTCTGGGGGCGCTTGGCGGTGCCGGAGCGGGGCTTCGGGGCGTCCGGGTCGGTGACCGGCTTGATGATGCGGGTGCGGTCCGTACCGGCGGCGGCGCCGCCCTTCCTGTCCCCGGGCGTCGCCTGCTCCGGCTTCGCCGCCGCGGTCCCGCCCGCCGGGGCGCTGCCGGGTGCGTCCTGATCCGGCGCGGCGTCACTGTTCTGAGCGTCGCCGCTCTCGGTGCCGCTGTTCTCGGGGCCGCTGTTCTCGGCGTCGCCCTTCTCGGCGTCGGCGCTCTCGGTGCCGCTGTTCTCGGCGTTGCCGTTCCCGGTGCCGCCGTTCTCGGCGTCGGCGGCACTGCTGGTGGCGGCCTCAGCCGGCGCGATGTCGCCGCTCTCAACGTTGTCTGCGGCCTGCGGGGCGGAAACGGCCGCTGCGGCCTCGTCCTCGACCTCGTCGGGCGCCGGCGTGGCCTGCGCCGACTTGTCCGCGACAGTCCCGGAGTCGTCCGCCGATGCCTTCGCGGTGCGGCCGCGGCCGCTCTTGCGCGAGGCCTTGGTGGCCGGCTTCGCGGCCTTCTTGGCGGCTTCCTTGGCCGAGGCGTCTTGCTCCGACTGGTCGGTCGCCGGGCCGGGCGATGCGGTGGCCTCTGCCGGCTTGGTCCCGGCGGCGGCCTCGATGCCCGAGCCTTCAGACGTCTGGGACTCCTCGGCCGGCCGTTCCCCGTCCGTCGCCACCGCAGCCTCGTCGGCAGACGTGGCCTCGTCGGCAGACGTGGCCTCGTCGGCAGACGTGGCCTCGTCGGCAGACGTGGCCTCGTCAGCGGATGTGGCCTCGTCGGCCGGCGTGGCGACGGCCGGCGTGGCCTTGAGCGCCTCGGACGGTCGCGGGCCGAACGGCTGGCGGCTTGCCTTCGGCGCGTCGGCTGAGGCACTCGGCTCAGCGACACTCGACTCAGCGGTGCCCGGCTCAGCGGCACTCGACTCAGCGGTGCCCGGCTCAGCGGCACTCGACTCAGCAGTGCCCGGCTCAGCAGTGCCCGGCTCAGCAGTGCCCGGCTCAGCAGTGCCGGACCCGGCCGTTGCCGAGTCGGCGGTCGCCGTCTCGCGCTCGTCGGTGCCGGCGGCTTCCGGCGCGGTCGCGTCCGGCTCCTCCACCGAGGTCGCAGTCGCCGTCACGGTCTCGGCTTCCGGACCCAAGCCGGCGGCTGCCGGGCCGGACGCGGACGAGTCGGACCCGGCGACGACCGACACGGACGAGTCGGCGGGCGACGCCGGAGGCGGGGTCGGCTGAGGCGTCGCCGTCGCGGGGCGGTCGGCAATCGTGTGCGCCGCCGCTGCCGCTCGGGGCGCCGGCGGGGGCGGCTGCTGGGACTCCGGGGCAGCCGAGGAATCCGGGGGCGTGGGGGTGGCGGGGGCGCCCGTTCGGCTCGTGGAGCCCTTGCGGGCGGCGGCGACCTCGTCGGCGGTGAACGACCCCAGGGCGGAGCCCGACCCGCGCATCGTCGCGTCCGGGGCAGAGCCACGCGCAGCCGCCGGAGGAACCTCGGTGGGCGGGGACGGTGCTGTGCCCGTACGGGATCGGTCCAGGTTTTCGATCCGGGTCGCATCCAGCGCGGGCGGCTTCGGGCCGCCGACCGAGGCCTTGCCCGGCGCGAAGATCGGCGGGCGGCTGCCCGTGACGGGGCTGGCCGGCGGGCGCGGTCCCGGCACGACGGGCGCGGACGCCGAAACACCGGGCACGACCGGCGGGGCGAGGCCGGCCGACGGACGCTCGCGGCCCGCACCCGGGCGGCGCATCGTCGGGCTCATCGGGAAACTCAGCTTCGACCGGCGCCCGGTGGCGCGCAGCAGCAGCCGCTCGGCCTCCTCCGCGTTGATGCGGTGCGCGGGATCCTTGCGCAGCAGGCCGTTGAGCACCGGCTTGAGCGGACCGGCGTTGCGGGCCGTCGGCGGGTTCTCGGTGGCGAGCGCGGCCAGCGTGGCGATCGCGGACGGCCGTGCGAACGGCGACGCGCCCTCGACGGCCGCGTAGAGCGTCGCGCCGAGCGACCACAGGTCGGCGCCGGGCCCGGCAGAGCCGTCACGGGCCCGCTCGGGAGCGATGTAGGCCGGGGAACCCAGCACGAGGCCGGTGCGCGTCACGTTGGGGTCGCCCGGCACCGTGGCGAGCCCGAAGTCGGTCAGCACGACCCGGCCGTCCTCGCCGATGAGCACATTGCCCGGTTTCACGTCCCGGTGCACGACTCCGGCGCGGTGCGCGGCACGCAGGGCGTTGAGCACGCCCAGCCCGATCTCGGCGGCCCGGACCGGGGCGAAGGGTCCATCGGCGGCCAGAATGTCCTGCAGAGAGCGGGACGGCACGTACTCCATGACGATCCACGGATCGGCGTCGGTGCGCAGCACGTCGAAGACGCGGACCACGTTGATGTTGTTGAGCCGGGCGATGGCGCGGGCCTCACGCAGCGAGCGCTCACGCATCTCCCGCCGCTCGTCGGGCGTAAGCCCGGGCGGCGGTACCAGCTCCTTGATGGCGACCTCGCGGTGCAGGACGACGTCGGTCGCCCGCCAGACACGACCCATCCCGCCCTGACCGAGCGGCGCAACGAGCCGGTAGCGGTCAGCGACAACAAGCGGGGGGGAAGTAGACATCACGCAGAAAATACCCGGTCATGTCGAGCCGCAGCGAATCGATCAGCCGAGTGTGGGATGCGTGTCACCGAGAACCACCCGAACCGTCGTACCCTTGATCAATGGATGAGGAAGCGCTGGTCAAAGTCGTCCGGGGCGAGCCGACCCCAGAGGAACTCGCGGCGCTGGTCTGCGTCGTGGCCGGCCTGCCCTCCGGCCCGGATTCACATTCGGGCAGCCCGACGATGTCCGCCTGGACCAGAAGCGCCCGCCCAGCCGCAGGCCGGACGTCCTGGAGAGGGTCGGCGCTCCCCTGCTAGGCATCGCCGGTTGCGAGCGTCCATCGCCCTGAGTAGGGGCTGCAGAGGCAAGCCGTGACGGACTACTCTCGCTGGAGATTTCGCACTCTCGGGGGAGGGCCAGAGCGATGCCTGTAGACAGAGAGCCGCCGTCATGGATCGATGACTTCGGCTCGATCGAGACCGACATCCAGGCGATGGAGGAGTTCGCCGCGACCCTGGCCAAAGAGGTCGCCACCGGCTACGAGCCCCATCTGCAGCAGGTCACCACAGCGATGCTCACCGAACTGCCCGCCGGCAGCGCCAACTTTCCCGAACTGGGCAGCTTCCTCGAGCGCCACTACGATGTGCAGCTGCAAACCTTCTCGAATACGTTCAATTTCCGCGACGGCACCCACCAGTTCGCCACGGTGGCCAAGTCGATCAGCGAGGAGTACGGCACCACCGACGCGTACGCCCAGGCGAAGGTGAAGGACGTGACGGACGGTTTCGTCGCCGCGAACGATCCCCTCGACGAGAGCGGGACGAAGTTCGACGAGAGCGGGACGAGGGTGGACAGCTAATGCTGATCGCTGACGGTGGTGGCGGCTACGGCGGCACGGACTGGATGTCGAAAGACGTCCGCTTCATGTGGTCGACGATCTCCAACCAGGACACCGCCCCGCATTACGACGTCGTCGAGGGCTGGCGCAAGACAGCCGACCTGACCCTCACCCACCGCGGACAGGTCCAGATGTACCGCGACAACCTCGCGAGCGTCTGGCCGCCCTCGAAGAGCCCAGCCGCGGCGGCCTACATCGAGCGGCTCGACAAACTGCTGGCGGACCTGCAGGCGACGCACGACGCCGCATCGGCGAACTACA
Source organism: Actinoplanes sp. NPDC049118 (assembly GCF_040648555.1). Classification (NCBI taxonomy): domain Bacteria; kingdom Bacillati; phylum Actinomycetota; class Actinomycetes; order Micromonosporales; family Micromonosporaceae; genus Actinoplanes; species Actinoplanes sp. NPDC049118. Next base: position 99,512 of record NZ_JBEZDY010000004.1, on the reverse strand, counting down.
CGACCTTCTCGACGGTGACGCTCACCCTGAGCCTGGCCCGGCACAAGCTGAAGCCGATCTTCGACGAGTACGAGGCGAACCAGCAGCTCAACCTCGACTGGCAGGCGAAGCAAGACCAGGCGGCGAAGGTGAAGGACCCTGTGCCGACGCCTGCCCCAGGTGTGCCTCCGGTGTCCGCGTCGCGACAGGAGGAGCTCAACAACAAGGCCCGCGCCATCATGTACGACCTGAGCAGCACCCTGATCAGTGGTCAGGCGCAGCTTAAGAAGCCGATCCCGTATCGCCCTAATGGGGACTCGTCGGGCAATGATGACGAGGGTAACCGTAATAGCGGAAGCACAGATGGTTTCGCTGTCCCACCGGTAATTCCTCCCCCCGGCAGCAGCTCGTCAGGGTCGGCATCCGTCCCCGTAGCACCACCTCATACCGCTCCGGTATCACCTCCCGGGACGAGTCCTAACAACCTCGGCGCCATCGGCAGCGGTCCAGTCTTGGGTGGGATCGGATCACCGGTGATCAACCCACCGAGTACCGGGCTTCCGGTGCCTGGACCAGCGCCTACGCCGCCCGGACCAGGTCCAGGAATCATCGGACCGCCCGGCGCGCCCGGCCTCATGCCGTCGGTGGGCTTGCTACCGAATGGGACGAAGCTGCCAGAAAACGGCCTCCTCAAGCCGGGCATGACTGGGGGTCCCATCGGCCGCATGGCAATGCCGTCTGGCGGCGTGATCGGCGCCAATCCAGGCAGCGGAATGATCGGCCAGATGCCGAACGGCGCTCCGCGGAATCAACTCGGTGGGCCTGCACGGGTCAATCCTGTGGGAGGCGTCATCGGACAGCAGGGGGGCGCCCCCACGGCCCCCAGGGGTGGAGCAGGGCGCGTGGGCAGCTCGCCGATCCACGGCCTGCACACTCAGAACGGTCCAATGGCCGGGAACCAGGGCCGCGGACGAAGTGGGCGCCAGACTGAGGGCGACCAGAACCGCTGGGATCCAGACAACCCGTGGGCAACCGAACAAGGCGTCGACCCGGTCGTCCTTCCGCACGACGAACAAGGGCCTATCGACCCTGGACCCGCAATCGGCTATTCGAGATGACTCGTCGATTTATCGCCGCATTTGCGACGGCGTTGGCTGGAGCTAGCGCCGCCATTTACGGCACCCCAGCTCTGGCGGATAGCACCCGAAACAGTCAATGGCATTTGTCATATCTAAAAGTCTCTGATGCTCAACGGATCAGCACCGGAAGAGGCGTCACGGTTGCGGTAATCGACTCCGGGGTCTCGGCCCATCCCGACCTGTCGGGCACTGTCCTGAACGGCGCCGATCTCTTTAAGGAAAATGGTGATGGTCACACCGACCTCACTGGCCACGGGACAAGCATGGCTGGCCTCATCGCCGCTCACGGTAAAGGCGGCGACGGGGCACTGGGGATCGCACCCGATGCAAAAATCCTGCCGATCCGTATCCTCCGCAAAGGCCTAACGCCACTCGACTTCGGCCCCGCAATAAGATTCGCTACCTCACATGGCGCCAAGGTCATCAACATTTCTATGGCTGGCGGAATCGATCCGGACGATCTCGCGGCAATCAAGCAGGCTGCAGAAGCTGATGTCGTGGTGGTGGCCGCTGCAGGCAACAAATCTGAAAGCGCCGGCATCTCCGCTCCGGCGTTCCTCGACACTGTGGTAGCGGTAGGCGCAGTTGATCGGAAAGGCAATAAGGCAGACTTTTCCGTATCAGGAAGTGCACTCGATCTGATGGCGCCAGGGGAAGACATCACGAGCACCAATAACAAAGGCGGCTATGACGTCGGCGAAGGCACCTCCCATGCGGCAGCGATTGCCTCTGGTGCGGCTGCACTCATCCGTAGCAAGTATCCCGACATGAGCGCCACCGAGGTGGTCGAGCGACTCGAGGCCACCGCTGTTGACAAAGGCGCGCCTGGCGTTGACGACGATTATGGTCATGGCGTTATCGACATTGTTGCCGCCTTGAGTGGTGCTGGTTCGGGGGCTATCGGGGGCACCGCCCCGCCACCCACAACGCCCCCGGCCCGGTCGGCCACCCCCGCCGCATCCCCGCAGAGCGAGGCGGCGAGCAGCAACACCCCGCTCATCGTCGGCGGTACCGCGATTGTGGTCCTTCTCGGTAGCCTTCTCGCCTTCCTCCTGTCCCGCCGCAGATCGGGCTCCGCCCCGTAAGCCGCTCGCGAAACGCGGGTACCGACCCGGCACCGGTGGCTGCCGGACTTGTAGCGTTGGTCTTCGTGCAGATCGACAACCCCCCGCGCCTGGTCCTCGCCTCCGCGAGCCCCGCCCGCCGGGCGCTCCTCCGCGCCGCCGGCATTGACGTCGAGGTCCTGGTCAGCGGCGTGGACGAGTCCACAGTTGAGGCCACCGACGCCTTCGACCTCTGCCTTTCCCTGGCCCGATTGAAGGCGCGGGCCGTCGCCGCCACGCTTCCCGCCGATCCCGGGGTGCTCGTTCTCGGCTGCGATTCGGTGCTGGCCTTCGACGGGGAGATCCTCGGGAAGCCGCACACCCCCGCCGAGGCCGTCAAGCGGTGGCGTGCCATGCGTGGCCGCTCCGGCGTGCTGCACACCGGCCACCATCTGACCGATCTCATCACCGGCAAGCAGGCCGAGGACGTCGGCGCCACCGTCGTGCACTTCGCCGATCTCACGGACTCCGAGATCGAGGCCTACGTCGCCTCCGGCGAGCCCCTGCACGTCGCCGGCGCGTTCACCATCGACGGCAAGGGTGGCGCCTTCGTCGAGCGGATCGAGGGGGACGCCGGCAACGTCATCGGCCTCTCCCTTCCGCTGCTCCGCCGCCTGCTCATGACGTTCGGCGTGACGGTTCCACAGCTCTGGCGTGCAGAGCGGAAAGAGGACGCATGACCTACAAGGGGCTCTCGCTCACCGCGGACCTGCACCGGTACCTGCTGAGCCACAGCACCCAGCCCGATGAGATCACCGCCGATCTCATCGCCGAGACCCGGGCCGTCCTGCCCGATGACGCCGTCATGCAGGTCGCGCCCGAGCAGGCCGCGTTCCTGCGCCTGTTGACGGGGCTCATCGGCGTACGGAATGCGGTCGAGGTCGGAACCTTCACCGGGCTGTCCTCGCTCTCCATCGCGCGGGGGCTGGCCGACGGCGGCCGGCTGACGTGCTTCGACATTTCCGAGGAGTTCACCGGGATTGCCCGCCGGTACTGGAAGCGTGCCGGCGTCGACGACCGGATCGAGCTGCGGATCGGGCCCGCGGCCGAGCGCCTTCGGGAGCTTCCCGACGGGCCGCACCTCGATCTGGTCTTCGTCGACGCCGACAAGGGCGGCTATCCGGCGTACTGGAACGAGCTTGTTCCCCGGGTGCGGCCCGGCGGGGTCCTCCTGATCGACAACGTCCTGTGGTCCGGGGAGGTCGTCGATCCGCGGGACGAGAACGGCCGGGCCATCGCCGCCTTCAACGACCTGGCCCGCGACGACGCCCGCGTCGAACTGGTCATCCTTCCCATCGCCGACGGTTTGACGATGGCCGTGCGCAGGTAGCGGTCAGCGCACGCTGCGGGCGAACAGCCGCGCCGCCCAGGTCAGGGCGAGCACGGCGAGCACGGCCATGATGGCCAGGCCCTGCCACACCTCCGGCGCGCCCAGGTCGCCGATGAACAGTGCCCGCACGCCGCTCACCGCCCAGGAGAACGGGTTCCAGTCGGCGATGCCCTGTAGCCAGCCGGGTGCGAAGGTCAGCGGCAGCAGGATGCCGGACAGCAGGAGGATGGGCTGGGCGACCGTGTTCATCAGCGGCGCCAGCGCGTCCTCGCTCTTCACCGCGAGCGCCACGCCGTAGGACAGCGCCGAGGTCATCAGCGAGATCAGGGCCAGCATCAGGTACGCCAGCAGCAGGTAGCCGATGAACACGCGCAGGTCGAAGAGGAGCGCGAGCAGCGTGATGATGACCGCCTGCGCCAGCAGCGACACGGTGTCGCGCAGGGACCGGCCCAGCAGCAGCGCGAACCGGCTGACCGGGGTGACCCGGGAGCGCTCGATCACGCCGGCCCGCAGCTCGGCGATCAGGCCGAAGCCCTGGAACAGACCGCCGAAGATGGCCAGCAGGACCAGCAGGCCGGGCACGAAGATCTCGTACGCCTCGGCGTCGGACCGCACGCCCAGCGCCGGCTTCAGCAGCGGGGCGAACAGCAGCAGGTACATCACCGGCTGGAAGACGCCGACCAGGATCCAGACCGGGTTTCGCAGCAGGAGTTGCATCTGCCGCTGGAAGATCAGTGAGGTGTCACGCAGCAGCTTCATGGCTCAGCTCTCCCGCAGGGATCGGCCGGTCTTGGTCAGGAACACGTCGTCGAGGCTGGGCCGGTGCAGCTCGATCGAGCCGAGCGGCACGGACGCGCCGTCCAGCGCGCGCAGGATCAGCGGGATCGCGGTCGCGCCCTCGTCGACGTAGAGCCGCACGCTGTCTTCGTGGGTCTCGAGCTTGTTGACGAAGTCGGCCGAGCCCAGGGCCTCGGCGGCCCGCGACGGGGAGGGCACCCCGACGGTCACGACGTCGCCCGAGATCTCGCGTTTGAGGGCGGCCGGCGTGCCCGAGGCGACGATCTCGCCGTTGTCCATGATGGAGATCCGGTCGCAGAGCGCGTCCGCCTCGTCCAGGTAGTGCGTGGTGATGAACACGGTCATGCCCTCGGCGCGCAGGCGGCGCACCTCGTCCCACATGTGTGCCCGGCTCTGCGGGTCGAGGCCGGTGGTCGGCTCGTCGAGGAAGACCACCTTCGGCTCGTGGATGATGCCGAGCGCGATGTCGACCCGGCGGCGCTGGCCGCCGGAGTACGTCTTGCATCTGCGGTCCGCGTACTCGCTGAGCTGGAAGCCGTCGAGGACGCGCGCGGACCGGGCGAGGGCGTCGGGCTTCGAGATGCCGTAGAGGCGGGCCTGCAGCACCAGTTCCTCGCGGGCCGTCGAGTCGTCCCAGGTGCTGCCGCCCTGCGCCACGTAGCCGATCCGGCGCCGGACCTCGCCGGGGTCCTTGCGCAGGTCGGCGCCGGCGATGACGGCCTCGCCGCCGTCCGGCTCGACGAGCGTGGCGAGCATGCGCAGCGTGGTGGTCTTGCCGGCGCCGTTCGGGCCGAGGAAGCCGAAGATCTCGCCCTCGTCCACCGACAGGTCGACGCCGCGGACGGCCTCGACGATCTTCTTCTCCCGACCCTGACGGGACGTGAAGGACTTCCGCAGCCCTCGCGTTTCGATCATGGTGCTCCCCAGTCCCCCGGGCGGGCGAATGCCCGCCACCGGTCGTGGGGCAGCGTAGGACGATCTATTCGACTAGTCAAACTTGATTATTCAGTCGGCGGCGGGCCCTTCGCACCGGAGTTCGCCGGCAGATACGACTCGCCCGACTCGATCAGCTCCGCAATCCGCCCACACCAGCGGATCTCCGCCTCCGATCGCTCCATGGACAGCTCCCACATCCACGTCACGAACGGCGGCTTGTCGCGCGCCCAGTCGGCGCTGATTGCGGCCCGGAGCTGCTCGTTCCCGGCACCCAGCTGCGTCGCCCTGTTCCGCAGCGCCGCGGCGGCCTCTGTGCGCGGCATGGCCGGCAGGAACGAGAACGCGGCCATGAACGGATCCGGCGGCGTCGCGATCGACCACCAGTTGCCGCGCAGCAGCGACGTGAACTCCGCGGCACCCTTCTCGGTGATCTCGTACGTCGTCCGGGCCGGCCGCGAGCCCACCTGCTCCGTGGCTACCTCGCGCAGCAGCTCCTCGTCGGCCAGCTTGCGCAGGGCGTGGTAGATCGAGCCGGGCTGGACGTTGGCCCATTTGTCGGCGCTCCAGCTGAGCAGCTCGCGGCGCACGTCGTAGCCGTGCACGGGCTGCATCCACTGGACCAGACCGAGGATCATCATGCGAGTCGCCGACATATCTCACAGCGTAATAGGCAAACTTGACTGAGAAACTTGCCGGTACCTGACGATAGGCTCACCCCGTGCGCAAGGTATTGATCGCCAATCGCGGCGAGATCGCCGTTCGAGTCATCCGAGCCTGCAAGGACGCGGGCCTGGCCAGCGTGGCCGTCTACGCGGACGCCGATCGCGACGGGCTGCCCGCCCGGCTCGCCGACGAGGCCTTCGCGCTGGGGGGCGAGACCGCGGCGGAGACCTATCTGCGCGTCGACAAGCTCCTGGACGTCGCCGCTCGCAGTGGCGCCGACGCCGTTCACCCCGGCTACGGCTTCCTGTCGGAGAACGCCGACTTCGCTCAGGCCGTACTGGACGCGGGTCTGACCTGGATCGGCCCGACGCCGGCCGCGATCCGCGACCTGGGCGACAAGGTCACCGCCCGGCACATCGCGCAGCGCGCGGGCGCCCCGCTGGTTCCGGGCACGGCCGAGCCGGTCAAGAACGCCGACGAGATCGTCGCGTTCGCGGTCGAGCACGGCCTGCCCGTCGCGATCAAGGCGGCGTTCGGCGGCGGCGGCCGCGGCCTCAAGGTCGCCCGTACGCTCGGCGAGATCCCCGCGCTGTTCGAGTCGGCGACGCGCGAGGCGGTCGCGGCGTTCGGCCGCGGCGAGTGCTTCGTCGAGCGCTACCTGGATCGCCCCCGGCACGTCGAGGCGCAGGTCCTGGCGGACACGCACGGCAACGTGATCGTCGTCGGCACCCGCGACTGCTCCCTGCAGCGCCGCCACCAGAAGCTCGTCGAGGAGGCGCCGGCGCCTTTCCTCAGCGACGACCAGCGCGCCCGCATCCACTCCAGCGCCAAGGCGATCTGCCGCGAGGCGGGCTACCACGGCGCCGGCACGGTCGAGTACCTCGTCGGCCAGGACGGCACCATCTCCTTCCTCGAGGTCAACACGCGGCTCCAGGTGGAGCACCCGGTCAGCGAGGAGACCGCGGGCGTCGACCTGGTCCGCGAGCAGTTCCGCATCGCCGACGGCGGCGCGCTCCCGCTCACCGAGGACCCGGCGCCGCGCGGCCACTCGTTCGAGTTCCGGATCAACGGCGAGGACGCGGGCCGCGGCTTCCTGCCGGCACCGGGGCAGGTCACGGCCCTGAGCTGGCCGACCGGCCCGGGCGTGCGGGTGGACACCGGCGTCGAGGCGGGCAGCGTGATCGGCGGCAACTTCGACTCGCTGCTGGCAAAGATCATCGTGACCGGCGCCGACCGCACCGAGGCCCTCGAGCGCGCACGCCGCGTCCTGGACGAGACGGTCATCGAGGGCATGGCGACGGTCCTGCCGTTCCACCGCCTCGTCGTGCGCGACCCGGCGTTCGTCGACTTCACCGTCCACACCCGCTGGATCGAGACCGAGTGGCAGGGCGGCGTCGAGCCGTTCGCGGCGGCCGCGGCGCCCGCCGCCGACGAGCCGGAACGCGAGACCGTCGTGGTCGAGGTCGGCGGCAAGCGCCTGGAGGTGCGCCTCCCGGCAAACCTCATTTCCGGTACGCGCACAGTCAACCCAGCCCGCCCCCAGGCCCGCCGTTCGGGGTCCGTGAAGCAGGCGGCGGGTGGCGGAGCGGCCGCACTGGCCGCACCCATGCAGGGAACGATCGTCAAGGTCGCGGTGCAGGACGGTGACCTGGTCGCGGAGGGCGACGTGATCGTCGTCGTCGAGGCGATGAAGATGGAGCAGCCCCTGCAGGCACACCGGGCGGGCACGGTCTCCGGCCTGTCGGTTGAGGTGGGCGCCACCGTCACCGCCGGCGCGGTGATCTGCGAGATCGCCTGAGCGGCTAGGTCCGGTCGGTCCGGTCGGTCAGTTGGCGCAGGACGGCGCGGGCCGCCTCGTCCGGCGTCTCGGAGGTCTGCGGTAGCGAGCCGCTGAGCCACAGCGTCGCGAAGCCGTGCGCCAGCGACCACGCGGCCAGCCCGGCCTCCCGCACCGACTCACCGCCCGCGCCGGCGTGGCCGTCCGGCAGGTCCGCGACCCCCGCGTAGAGGGCGTCGCCGGCCTGCTCCCGCGCGGCGGCCAGCGCCGCGTCGTCGCCGTGATAGAGGTCCGGGCGCCACATCACCTCGAAGTGCGCCCGGTGCGTCGTCGCGTACCGGACGTAGGCCACGCCGAGTTCCAGGAAGCTTCCCGTCGTCGCCCGGGTCTCGGCCAGCGCCGCCGCGAGCTGCGTGAAGCCCTCCGTCGCGAGCGCCGTGAGCAGGCCCGGCTTGTCGCCGAAGTGGTGTGTCGGCGCCGCGTGCGAGACGCCGGCCCGGCGGGCCAGGTCGCGCAGGCTCAGTGCCGCCGGCCCGCTCTCGGCGATCGCCGCCGCCGCCGCGTCGAGCAGGGCCCGGCGCAGGTCGCCGTGGTGGTACCGCTCCTTCGCCATGCCGCCAGCATATCTTGCCATTGACAAGATAGCGTCGCCGCTACCCCTGCGCACCGCCGAACAGGTCCTCTACATCGACGGTGGCGCTGCCGATCGCCCTCGCCTGATGCGTCCCCGGCGTCAGCGGAGCCGGGTGATCGTCACCTCGACGCCCTGACCCGTGCTCTGCGGGCCCGCGTAGACGCCCTTCAGCGGCGGCACGTCGCCGTACTCGCGGCCCCGGCCGACCACGACGTGCCGCTCGCCGACCGGCACGCCGTTGGTCGCGTCGAAGGCCGTCCAGCGGCCCACCCACCACTCGACCCACGCATGGCTCTGACCCACGACGCTGTCGCCGATCGCCGCCGTCGGGGACGGGTGCAGGTAGCCCGAGACGTACCGGGCCGGCAGCCCCATCTCCCGCAGCAGGCCCACGGTCAGGTGGCTGATGTCCTGGCAGACGCCCTTGCGCTGCTCCCACGCGTGCAGCGCGTCGCTCTGCACGCCGGTCGCACCCGGCTGGTAGGTGACCTCACCGCGGACGAACTCGCACACGGCCAGCGCCGCGGCGTGCGGCGTCGCGTGCGCGTCCCGGATGTCCGCCGCGATGCCGGTCAGCTCGGAGTCCAGGACCGTCCGCTTGGTCGCGAGCAGGAGCTCGTACCAGCGGTCCACGTTCTCGGGCATCGCGAGCTCGTCCCAGGCCGCGCCCTCGCCCTGCTCGATCAGGTCGCCCGGTGGCAGGGTCTCCACCGTGGACGTCGCCGTCACCGTGAGGGCCTCGTGCTTCGCGTGTACGTCGAAGGCCGTGACGACCGTGCCCCAGTAGTCCTCGTAGCGGTACGTGCGCGCCGGCGGCCACACCTCCACGCGCGCGTCCAGCACCGCCTGGTGGCTCTCGTTGCGCGGCCACATCCGGGCCTCGTTGTAGGACGACGAAACCGGCCCGGCGTAGTCGAACCCGCTCTTGTGCTGAATCTTCAGCCGCCAGCTGTCCACCAGCGGGCTACCACGATCGCTCATGCTGAGCCCACCCTCGGCATGCGCTCGCGGCCCTCGCTTCGCTCGGTGCGGTCGCTCATGCCACCACGGCTCCCCGCACCCAGTTGACCGCCGTCGTCTGCCGGAAGTAGCGCCGGGACACGGCCTCGTTCACCTGGGAGCAGGTCTTCTCCAGGCTGGCCAGCACCGGCGCCAGATCGTCGATCAGCTCGTCTGCGCCGCGGAACTCCAGGTTGGTGCGCGCCCGGCCGACGATCCGCTGCGCGTCCGTCGCCACGCCCGCGCGGCCCGGGTCCGGCTCCAGGTCGGTGAGGCAGGCCTCGGCCGTGGAGAGCGCCGCGAAGACCGAGCGCGGGAAGAGCCGGTCCAGCAGCAGGAACTCCGCCGCATGGCGATCGTCCAGGGAGCCACGGTACGTCCGCAGGAACGTCTCCCAGGCCCCGCTGGACCGCAGCAGCGTCAGCCACGAGGGAATGCTCCCGCCGGCCCGTTCGTGCGTACGCAGCAGCCGGGCCGTCATGTCCACCCGCTCGACGCTGCGGCCCAGCACCAGGAACAGCCAGCCCTCGTCGCGGCTCATGGTGGCATCGGTCAGCCCCGCCATCACCGCGCACCGCTCCCGCACCCAGCGGAAGAACGAGTGCACCCCCTGCTGCTCGACCCGGCGCCGGGCGTTGGGCAGCCCGTGCCAGGTCGAGTTGAGGCACTCCCACATCTCCGACGAGACCGTCTCACGGGCGCCGCGGGCGTTCTCCCGGGCCGCCGCCAGCGCGCCGACCACCGAACTCGGGCTGCGCTCGTCGAGACCGAGCAGGCCGACCACCCGGGCGGAGGTGAACGGCTGGTCCTCGATCGGCATGCCCATGACCGCGAGCAGCGAGCGGCAGGCCTGATCCTCGCTCGTCCACGGGTCGGCCAGGATGCGCTGCAGGTGCACGTCGAGGATGCGCGCGGTGTCCTCGGCCCGCTCGACGTACCGGCCGATCCAGTAGAGCGACTCGGCGATCCGGCTCAGCATCGCGGCCCTCCCTGTTGCTGCTGCTGCTGTTGCTGCTGCTGCTGTGACTCGCCCATGCCGGCGCCCGGGCCCGGGTCGGGGCTGCCGGCCGCCGGCAGCGGTGCCGGGTCGGCGGGCAGGTGCGGCACCTCGAAGGGCGACATGTCGTCGGCGTCGGCGAGCACCCAGGTGTCCTTGGAGCCGCCGCCCTGGCTGGAGTTCACGACCAGGGCGCCCTCCGGCAGCGCGACCCGGGTCAGGCCGCCGGGCAGCACCCAGATCTTGTCGCCGTCGTTGACCGCGAACGGCCGCAGGTCGACGTGGCGCCCGCGCAGCCGGTTGCCGATCAGCGTCGGCACCATGGAGAGCTTCACCTCGCGCTGGGCGATCCAGCCGCGCGGATCGGCGACGATATTCGCGGTCACCGCCGCGAGCTCCGCCTCGGTGGCCTGCGAGCCGATCACGATGCCCGCGCCGCCGGCGCCGTCGACCGGCTTTAGTACCAGCTCGCCGATGCGGGGCAGCACGTGGTCGAGCACGCCGGGCTCGTCCAGCCGGTAGGTGTCCACGTTGGGCAGCAGCGGCTCCTCGTCGAGGTAGTACCGGATGAGGTCCGGCACGTACGTGTAGAGGAGCTTGTCGTCGGCGACGCCGTTGCCGACCGCGTTGGCGATGGTGACCCGGCCCGCCCGGGCCGCGTTGAGCAGCCCGGCCACGCCGATCACCGAGTCGGCCCGGAAGTGCACCGGGTCGAGGAAGTCGTCGTCGATGCGCCGGTAGATGACGTCGACGCGCTGCTCGCCGGCGGTCGTCCGCATCGCCACGTGGTTGCCGACGCAGACCAGGTCGCGGCCCTCGACCAGCTCGACGCCCATCTCGCGGGCGATCAGCGCGTGCTCGAAGTACGCGGAGTTGTAGACGCCGGGGCTGAGCACCACGACGGTCGGGTTGCCGACGCCGACGGGTGCGGCGGCCCGCAGCGCGCGCAGGAGCATCGCGGGATAGGCCTCGACCGGCCGGATCTTGGTGGCGGCGAAGACCTCCGGCAGCACCTGTGCCATCGCCCGGCGGTTCTCCATGACGTAGCTGACCCCGGACGGGATGCGCACGTTGTCCTCGAGCACCCGGAACGTGCCCTGCTCGTCGCGGATCAGGTCGACGCCGGCGACGTGGATGCGGACGCCGTTCGGCGGGTTGATGCCCGCCGCGGCGCGCAGGAAGTGTGCGCTGGTGGCGATGATCCGCCGGGGTACCACGCCGTCCGCGAGGACCTGGCCGGCGCCGTACACGTCGGCGAGGAAGGCTTCGAGGGCGCGGATCCGCTGCGCGACCCCGAGCTCGACCTTGCGCCACTCGGCGGCGGCGATGATCCGGGGCACGATGTCCAGCGGGAAGGGCCGCTCGACGCCCTTGAGCGCGAACGTGATGCCCTGATCCAGGAACGCCCGGGCCAGCACCTCGGCCCGAACGCCCAGCTCAGCACTCGACAGCGGCTGCAGCGTGGCGTGCAGGGCCTCGTAGCTCTCCCGAGGCATGCCGAGCTCGCCGAACATCTCGTCCCAGCCGGGGCCGAGGCGGTACTCCTCGAAAAGATCCGCCATGGCCTGACCCTACGGGCGACTCGTTGCGCGTGGGTAACACCGGTCACGGCCAATTCACGGTATGGCGGGCCGGTCGCGGCGCCGGCATGAGGCGGGCCGCCGGTACGGGACCTACCGACGGCCCTGGCGCGACACACCCGGCACGAGGCCGGGCGGGCGCCGCTCGCCCGAGACACCGAGAACGGGGGACCCGGCGTATCGGGGACTGCCCCCACCGTACGCGTGCGCGGCCCCCATCAGAAGCGCCCGATCCAGGTCTACACGGTCAGGGATCGCCGGAGCCCGCGGTACGGGCAACGGCGGGACGGCGCAGGACGTACCGTGTCGGGCATCACCGTTAGCCAGGCCTGATCAGAGCGCATCCTGTACTCAGCTCATTCTCAGGGGCGCCCACGGACAATGCCGTGTGCGTGAGAGCCGCGAGGTGGCAGACCGATGACCGAATTGTTGACCGTGATGGCAACACCGGCGTGGGCCTACCTTGCGCTTTTCGGGTTCCTCGTGGTCGATGCGATGGTCCCGGTCGTGCCGATCCAGGCCATCATGATCACGTCCGGTGCGCTCACCGTATACGGCAACCTGAGCCTGCCGCTGGTCATCGCGGTCGGCGCGCTGGGCATGTTCACCGGCGACTCCATCGCCTTCGTGCTGGGCCGGACGGCGGGCCAGGCGGGCGGCCACTGGTTCAGCGGGCGCCTGAGCGCCCTGCGGCAGCGCTTCGCGCCCCGCAACGATCAGCTCGAGAAGACGGATTCGAAGACCAGGCGCGCTGCCGAGCGGTTCACCCGCGGCCTGCGCCGGCCCGGCCCGCTCGTGCTCCTGCTCTGCCGCTTCGTGCCGGGTGGGCGGATGGCGGCCGGTTACCACGCCGGGCGCAGCGGCTATCCGATCAAGCTCTTCGTGCTCTACGACGGCGGCGCGGCGCTGGGCTGGGCCACCTACGGCGGCCTGGTCGGGCACGTCGGCGGCACCGCGGTGACCCAGTCGGCGTGGCGGCTGTTCGCCATCGCCGCCACGGCCGCGGTCATCTTCGGCACCGCGGGCTGGGTCCTGGCGCTGTACGGCGGGCGCAAGGAGGCCGACGCCCAGCGCGACGCCGACGGTTCCGACACCGACGCGAGCGACGACGAGTACCCCGACGACCAGCCGGCCCGGGTCCGCTGAGTCATGCCCGGGGCACCGCGGGCCCGGACGGATCCGGGACCCGCGGCGTGCCGGGCCGCTACTGGACCTCGTGCAGCATCAGCTGCCGGGCCGCCTCGGCGATCGAGCCGGACAGCGACGGGTAGATGGTGATCGTGTGTGCCAGCTGGTCGACCGTCAGGTTGTTCTCGATCGCCATCGTGATCGGCAGGATCAGCTCGCTCGCCTTCGGCGCGACGACCACCCCGCCGACGATCTGGCCCGTCGCCGGGCGGCAGAAGAGCTTGACGAAGCCGTCGTGCAGCCCGGCCATCTTCGCCCGGGCGTTGCCGGTCAGCGGCAGCATCACCTGGCGGGCGGGCACCTTGCCGGCGTCGACGTCGTTCTGCGAGACGCCGACGGTGGCCAGCTCGGGGTCGGTGAAGACGTTCGCGGAGACCGTACGCAGCCGCAGCGGCGCGACGGCCTCGCCCATCGCGTGCCAGATCGCGATCCGGCCCTGCATGGCGGCGACGCTGGCCAGCGGCAGCACGCCGGTGCAGTCGCCGGCCGCGTAGATGCCCGGCACGTTGGTGCGCGACACCCGGTCGACGGTCACGTAGCCGCCGTTCGCCACGTCGACGCCATATTCGCGCAGGCCCAGGTCGGCCGTGTTGGGCACCGCGCCGACGGCCATCAGGGCGTGCGAGCCCTCGACCGTGCGGCCGTCCGCGAGCGTGATCAGCACCCCGTCGCCGGTGTTGACGACCGAGTCCGCGCGGGACTGGTTGAGAATCGTCATGCCGCGCTCGCGGAAGACCCGTTCGATGGCCATCGCGGCGTCGGCGTCCTCGTGCGGCATGACCCGCTCGCGGCTCGACACCAGCGTGACCCGGATCCCCATGGCCAGGTAGGCGCTGGCGAACTCGGCGCCGGTGACACCCGAGCCGATCACCACCAGGTGCGAGGGCAGCTCGTCCAGGTCGTAGACCTGCCGCCAGTCGAGGATCCGCTCGCCGTCGGGCACGGCGGTGGGCAGGACCCGGGGGGTCGCGCCGGTCGCGATCAGCACCGTCGCGGCGTCCACGGCGTACGCCGCGCGACCCACGGGAGTGATCAGGACCTGGTGGGTGTGACCGAGCGTGTCCTCCCCGAGCCGCGCACGGCCCGTGACGACGTCCACGCCCGCCTTGATCAGCTTGGCCTGGATGTCGCCGGACTGGGCCAGCGCGAGCTGCTTGACGCGGTCGTTGACGGCCTTCGCGTCGACCGTCACGCCCGACAGGCCCGCCGACCGGATACCGAAGCGCTCGTTGTGCCGGTAGCCGGTCACCACCTCCGAGCTGGCGATGAAGGTCTTCGAGGGGACGCAGTCGGAGAGCACACACGCGCCGCCGGCCCCGTCGGCCTCGACGAGGGTGACGTCCGCGTCGAGTTGTGCGGCGACCAGCGCCGCCTCGTACCCGCCCGGCCCACCGCCGATGATCACGATCCGGCTCACGATACTCCGACCTCCATTGCTAAGTTTTGTCGCTTTCGTGCCTCTGATGTGCCGACACGCACACCTCGTATTCTCCACTACCGGCCGTCCGGGCTATCGTCATCGCCGTGGGTCACTACGCCGCGTACGGCTCAAACCTCGATCCGGCCCGCATGCGGGCCTACTGCCCGCACTCGCCCATGGTCGGTGTCGGGTGGGTGGAGGGCTGGCGCCTGACCTTTGCCGGCGAGGGCGACATGGGCTGGGAGGGCGCGGTCACCACGATCGTGGAGTCTCCCGGCGACCGGGTCTTCGTCTCGCTCTACGACGTGCACCCGTGGGACGCCGCGCAGCTCGACGAGGTCGAGGGCGTGACCGCGGGTGCCTATCAGAAGCTCACCGTGCGTGTATCCACGCTCGAGGGCGAGTTCAGCGCCTGGGTCTACGTCTTCGACGGCTACGAGGGCGGCATGCCGACGGCCTGGTACCTGTCCGAGATCGCGAACGCGGCCGAGAAGGCCGGCGCGCCCGACGACTACGTCGCCGAGCTGCGGGGGCGCCCGACCCGGACGTCGTCGCCCGAGGTCTGAACCGTCCGCTGGTAGATGTTCGCCTCGTACAGCGGGCGCATGCCGACCGCGCGGTAGAGCCGGGCGGCCCGCGTCGGGTTCGCCAGGTCGACACCGAGGCCGGCCGTCGCCCGGCCCTTGGCCGCATAGACGGCGAAGGCCCGGCGCAGCAGCGCCTCGCCGACACCCCGCCGGCGGTACGGCCGGAGCACCGCCAGCGACCGCACCCATCCGGCATCGTCCTCGGCACCGCTGTCGGACGACTGGAGCACCCCGGCCCACTCGCCGTCGACCTCCCCGACGAACCACTCGTCCCAGGCGATGCTCGACTCGGCCGCGCACCGGCGCCACCAGGTCTCGTAGTCCGCCGCCCGGTGGTCGCTGTCGCGGAACGCCTCCTCGATGGTGGCGTGGAACCGGCGCAGCTCGGCCTCGTCGTCGTGGCGCAGCGGCCGGACCGTGACTCCGGGTGGCGGCTCGGGCGCCGTGACCGGCACGCCCGCCAGCGACATCGTCATGCGCGCGTGCTGCTTGATGAAGGCGAACCCGGCCTCGGTCAGCGCCGCGATCCACTCCTTCTCGGTGGGGATCGCGCCCGCCCGGACCGTGTAGTCCTCGTGGCCGAACTCCCGGCCGCGCTCCACCACCCGGTCGAGCAGCAGGGCCAGCAGCCACCGCAGGGCCGGCTCACCGCGCTGCGGCCACGCGTAGACCTCGATGAACTCACGGTCGCCGCCGGTGGCGTTGCCGGGGTAGGCCCAGCCCACGATCTCGCCGGCGGCGTCGAGGGCCACGAGGCAGTCCCGGGCCGGGTCGGTGCGCGGCGCGGTGAGCGCCTCCCGCACCTCCTCGGCCGTGAAGTCGGGCTCGCCGACGGCGGCGATGTCGCTCGCGTGCACGAGCCGCAGGAGCTCGGGCGCGTCTTGCAGCGTTGGGCGGCGGGTGCGCCAGCCCGCGGGCAGTCCGGTCACACCGGCATCTGAGCACATGACGACGTCCCCGCCAACCGAAATCAGCGGCTGAGCCGGTGCGACAGCGACTCCAGCAGCCCGCAGAGCTCGATCCGCTCGGCCCGGTCGAGCTGGCCGTACGCCTGCCCCGCCAGCGAGTCCGCCACGGACTCGGCCCACATGAGACGGCGCACTATCGGCCCCGGCGACGGGTAGGGCGGCTGCCAGCCGAAAGCCACCGCGTCCGTCTCGCCGTCCGGGCCCGCGATGATCGCCTGCAACGGGGTGAGCCCGCTGGCCCGGACCGCCACCACGTGGACGCCGAGCCGGTGCTCGTGCAGCAGGTGCAGCATGACCGCGGCCTGCGCGCCGGGCGCGGTCTCGGGCACCGGCATCGCGCGCCACGCGGCGAACAGCGGCAGCCCGGCGGCGTCCACGGCGGACACGACCCGCTTCGACAGGTCCAGCAGCCGGTTCAGCCGGGGGAAGCCGCCCAGCTCGGCAACGCCCCACCGGCACAGCTCGTGCAGATGCCAGGTGGCCACCTCGACCGGCGGGGTCGTCTTGGCCGCGGCCTCCCAGCCGTCGGTCACGGCGTCGGGCGCGATGAAGCCGATCGCCGCGGCGACCGTCTCCGGGCGCACGTCGCCGAGCGCACCCGCGCGCGCCGACACGTGGTAGGCCCACCCGGACAACCCCATCAACCGCGCGCGGCGCAGTGTCTGCGGAGACTCGGCGAACGCCCCGACGAGGTTGGCGAGTCCCGGCTTGGCGTTGGCGGCTGCCTGTTCGGGGGTCACGCGCCCGATTCTGCTCTCCCTGACCGGTTCAGGAAACCGGCTAATGATCCGGTTCATCGGCATCGAGATCCTCGATCGCCGCCTCGACATCGCCGACCTGACGCCGCGCGGCCGATGCATCACGCTCCGCCGAACGTCGCGCCAGCTTGCGCCGCGACAGCTCGGCCTGTGCCACGATCCGCTGCCGTTCGAGCTCGGCGAGCTGCTCCTCGATCTCGTCCACCGCGTGGCCTGCGTCACGCTCCGCCGCCTCGGCCCGTTCGAGACGGGTGCGCGCCCTCGTGTCCGCCGCGCGCGCCGCGGTCAGTTCCCGCTCGAGCTCGCGCCGCCGTTCGGCCCGTTCCTGCCGGGCCTTCCCCGCTGCCCGCCGCTTCCGCTCGTCCGCGATGGACGAGACCGGCTCGGCCTCCTCGGCCGCCGGCTCAGGCGGATCCTCCGCCGTGACCAGCCGCAGCCGGGGGCGGGGCACCTCGCCGAAGCCGGCGTACGTCACCGCGCGCACCAGTCGTCCACCGCGGACCTGCTCGGCGATCTCCGGCTCGGCCAGCGCCGCGGTCAGCGTCGCCTCCACCTCGGCCATCGGCAGCTTCACCGTGCGCAGCGCCGGATCGTCCTCGACGGCCAGCCGCTGCGCGGCGTTGACCAGAGCGGACACCACTCGACGGCGCTGGGTGGACAGCTCACGCAGCTTCTCGCCGTGCAGGCCGCGCTGTGCCGAGCGCAGCGCGGTGGCGAGCTCGACCAGTTCGTCGATCAGCTCCGGCCGGCGCAGGGCGAGCAGGTTGACCAGCCAGGCCGCCACGGTCGGCTTGCGCAGCGCGGCAAGGCGTTTCGCCGTCTCCTTGTCGCCGGCCCGCCGCGCCTCGGCCACCGCCGCGGCCCGGCCCGCGACGAACCCGTCCGGCGGCGCCTCATAGAGCGCCCGGATCAGCTCCTCGGTGCTGGCCGGCACGTCAGTCGAGGGTCGTGCCCGGCGCGACGTGCGCGTACCTGGTGCCGCCCAGCCGCTCCAGGTGCCCGTCGGAGATCTGCGCGCCGGTGCCGGTGAGCAGGTGGTCGTGCAGCGCGAAGGCCCGGTCCGGCCGGACCGCGCGAACGAAGTCGATCGCCTCGCTCAGCTTCATCCAGGGCGCGTTCAGCGGCACGAAGAGGGTGTCGACGTGCTCGTCGGGCACCGTGAACGAGTCGCCAGGCGTGTAGACCGAGCCGGTGCCGTCGGAGATCAGGTAGCCCAGGTTGGCGATCCGCGGTATGTCCGGATGGATGACCGCGTGCTGACCGCCGTACGCGCGGACGCTGAGGCCCGCCGCCGTGAACTCCGTTCCGGGCTCCACGGCCGTGACCACGTCGGCGAACGCGGTCAGCTTGGGCAGCACCTGCGGATGGGCGTACACCCGCAGGCCGGGGCGCTGGGCGAGCGCATCGGCCAGCCCCTCGATGTCCAGGTGGTCGAAGTGCTCGTGCGTTATCAGCACCGCGTCCGCCCCGGCAAGGGCGGACCGTTCGCTGAACGCGCCCGGATCGACGACGAGGACGGCGCCGCCGTCTTCGATGCGTAGGCAGGAATGCGTGAACTTCGTGACGCGCACGGGACCCCTCCGGTGCCGAATCGTGACCGCTCACCCCGCAGTCTGCCGGAACCGGCGCAGGCGCGCCGCGCGTCCCAGGGTGCAGCGCTCAACCGGCATCGGAGGATCCATGCGTGCAGGACGAAAGATAACGGCGGCCATAGGTGCCGCCGGACTGGCCTTGACACTCGCGCTGGCGGGTTGTGGCGGCGACGGCGCGGACGACGCGCAGTCTTCCTCCGCGGGCGGCGCGCCCGACCTCGCCGGGCCCGCGGCCGAGGCTCCCGCGGCCGCGCAGGGGCAGGACAGCGCCGAGCAGGGCAAGGACACGACGGCGCAGGCACCGAACCTGAGCGTCGACCAACGGTCGATCATCTACACCGGCTCGATCACCGTACGCGTCGACGACGTGAACATCGCCGCGGCGAGAGCGTCCGGCATCGCCACGGCGTCGGGTGGCTTCATCGGCGGCGACAAGCGCAACAGCGGCACCGGCTCGTCGGACGCCACCCTGGAGTTGCGCATTCCGGCGGCGAAGTTCTCCGCCGTGGTGAACCAGCTCGCGGAGCTGGGCGTCGAGGAGCAGCGCGGCATCAACACCGAGGACGTCACCGAGCAGACCATCGACCTGAACGCCCGCATCGCCACCCAGCAGGCCCGGGTGGACAGCGGCCGCAAGCTGCTCGCACAGGCGAACTCCCTGAGCGACCTGGTGATGCTGGAGCGCGAGGTGGCCACGCGCGAGGCGGACCTGGCGTCGCTGCAGGCGAAGAAGCGCCACCTGGCCGACCTGACGGCCCTGTCGACGATCACCGTGATCCTGCTCGACCCGGAGGCGGCGGCGAAGCAGGCGGAGGACGGCCCGCCCGGCTTCCTCGCGGGCCTGGAGAACGGCTGGAAGGGCCTGCTTGCCTCGCTGGCCGTACTGCTGACCGTTCTCGGCTGGCTGCTGCCCTGGGCGCTCGCCATCGGGCTGCCGGCCTGGGCGATCCTGCTGGCCTACCGGCGCTACCGCCGTTCACACCCGGCCGTGCCCGCCTACGCGACGCACGGCCCGCTACCGGGGTACCCGGTCTACCCGGCGCACCCCCAGTCGGCGCCCACGGCACCGCAGTCGGCGCCCCCGGCTCCCCCGGCCTCGCCGGACCCGACGGACGAGGAGGACTCGAAGTAGCCGCCGGCCCTGTCGCTTCACGCCGAAGCGGCAGGGCCCTGTTCTGTCGGCGCGCAGCGGCGACGAGCGCGACCACTCACGCACCCGGAAGGGAGCGGAGCGACCGGGGCCCGCGGGAGCGACGGCCGGTGCCATGCACGACCGTGGCAAAAAGGCTCTTGACCGGCTTAAAAGGCCCCGGTCGACAGGGCGGCGAGCGCGGTGTGCACCATCACCCGCACCCCGTAGCCGATGCACCTCTCGTCGACGTCGAAGTTCGACTGGTGGAGATCGGCGTGCACGTCCTGGCCCGGCGACCCGGTCCCGAGCCGGATCATCGCGCCCGGCACGTCCTCCAGGTAGAAGGCGAAGTCCTCGCCGCCCATGCTGATCTCGGCCTCGACGACCCGGTCGGGGCCGAGCGCCGCACCGGCCGCGCCCGCGATCACCGCCGCCGCCATCCGGTCGTTGATCACCGGCGGGACGCCGCGGTTGTACTTGACCTCGACCTCGGCGCCGGTCGCGGCGACCACGTCGTGGATCAGCTTGGTGATCAGCTCGGGGGCCTCGCGCCAGGCCTCGCGGTTGAGGATGCGGACGGTGCCGAGCACCGAGCCCTCGCCGGGGATCGCGTTGAACGCCTGCCCGGCCCGCACCGCACCCCAGACCATCGAGACGCCGGCGCGCGGGTCGACCCGGCGGTCGAGCAGGGCGGGCACGTCGACGATGACCCGGCCCAGCGCGTGCACCAGGTCGGCCGTCAGATGCGGGCGGGCGGTGTGCCCGCCGGGGCCGCTGAGGCACACCTCGACGGTGTCGGCCGCGGCCGTGAACGGGCCCGAGCGAACCCCGACCAGGCCGGCCGGCAGCTGGGGGTAGCAGTGCAGCGCGTAGATCGCCGCGACGTCCTTGAGCGCGCCGGACGCGATGACCTCGGGCGCGCCGGACGGGACGCACTCCTCGGCGGGCTGGAAGATCAGCCGGACCCGGCCGGGGAGCTCGCCCTGCTCGTTCAGCTGGGCCAGGGCGAGGCCGAGGCCGAGCAGCACGGTCGTGTGCACGTCGTGACCGCAGGCGTGCGCGACCCGCTCGACCGTCGAGCGGTACGGCACGTCCTTGGTGTCCTGCAGCGGCAGCGCGTCCAGGTCGGCGCGGAACGCGATCACCCGGTCGCCCTCGCCGATGTCGCAGATCAGGCCGTTGCCCTTGGGCAGCAGCTGCGGGCTCAGGCCGGCGACGGCGAGCTCGCGGGCGACCAGCGCGGCGGTCTCGAACTCCGCGTGCGAAGGCTCCGGGTGCGCGTGGATGTGCCGCCGGATCGCTACCAGCTCGGCGCCCCGGGAGGCGAGCCAGCGGTCGAGCTGGCCGGGCAGGGGGTCGGCGCCGGGAGGCGGGCCCGGGAACGGCCCCAGCTGGGAGCTGTCGGGCACGGTCAATGCACTCGTCACGTCGGAATCTCTATCGCTCTCGTCAACTGAACCGGTTTCCGCAACGCGCGACAGCTTAGACCTCATTAGGTGACGCTGTGCAACGCCATTCCCGCAATGATCAACCCTCGCCGTGTCACTAAAGCCCTGATAAGGGCCTTTTGCGGGCGGCATCAGTTCACCATCTCCTACAACGGGTAACGAAACGCGAAGGAAACGCGGTTCAGGGCCGGCCGGAGACCTCGATCAGAAGTGTTCCACCGGGTGATACACGCCCCACACGTCGCGAAGTGTGCGGCACACCTCGCCCACGGTGGCACGCAGCCGCAAGGCGGCCCGCATCGGGGGCAGGACGTTCTCTGTGCCCTGTGCCGCCTTCCGCAAATCCTCGAGTGCCGCCTCGACGGCGGAGGAGTCGCGCTCGGCGCGCAGCCTTGCCAGGCGGCCGGCCTGATCCGCCTCGATCGCGGGGTCGACCCGCAGCGGCTCGTACTTCTCTTCCTCGTCGATGCCATACCGGTTTACGCCGACGACGACCCGTTCCCCGCTGTCGATCTGCTGAGAGATCTTGTACGCCGAGGTCTCGATCTCCTGCTTCTGGAAGCCCTGCTCGATCGCCTCGACGGACGAGCCGAAGCTGAAGACCCGCTCGATAAGCGCGGTCGCGGCGGCCTCGACCTCGTCGGTCATGGCCTCGATGACGTACGAGCCGGCGAACGGGTCGACGGTGTCCACCAGGCCGCTCTCGTAGGCGAGCACCTGCTGGGTGCGCAGGGCGAGCCGGGCCGACTTCTGCGTCGGCAGCGCGATGGCCTCGTCGTAGGCGTTGGTGTGCAGCGACTGGGTGCCGCCGGCGACCGCGCCCAGCGCCTGCACGGCGACCCGGACCAGGTTGACCTCCGGCTGCTGCGCGGTGAGCTGCACGCCGGCGGTCTGGGTGTGGAACCGCAGCATCAGCGACTTCGGGTTCTTCGCGCCGAAGTCGTCGCGCATGATCCGGGCCCACATCCGCCGGGCCGCGCGGAACTTGGCGATCTCCTCGAGCAGCGTGGTGCGTGCGACGAAGAAGAACGAGAGCCGGGGTGCGAAGTCGTCGACGGCGAGCCCGGCCGCGATCGCGGCGCGCACGTACTCGATGCCGTTGGCCAGCGTGAACGCGATCTCCTGCGCGGGCGTCGCACCGGCCTCCGCCATGTGGTAGCCGGAGATCGAGATGGTGTTCCACTTCGGGATCTCGGCGCGGCAGTACGCGAAGGTGTCGGCGACCAGGCGCAGCGACGGCTTCGGCGGGAAGATGTACGTCCCGCGGGCGATGTACTCCTTCAGGATGTCGTTCTGGATCGTGCCGGTCAGCGCGGAGCCGGGCACGCCCTGCTCCTCGGCGACGAGCTGGTAGAGCAGCAGCAGCAGCGAGCCGGGCGCGTTGATCGTCATCGACGTGGAGACCTTGTCGAGCGGGATGCCGTCGAAGAGCTGCCGCATGTCGTCGATCGAGTCGATGGCCACGCCGACCTTGCCGACCTCGCCGTGCGCGATGGGGTCGTCGGAGTCGTAGCCCATCTGGGTCGGCAGGTCGAAGGCGACGGAGAGGCCCATCGTCCCGGCCGCCAGCAGCTGGTGGTAGCGGGCGTTGGACTCGGCCGCGGTGCCGAAGCCCGCGTACTGCCGCATCGTCCACGGGCGCTGGGTGTACATCGTCGGGTAGACGCCCCGGGTGTACGGGTACTGCCCGGGCTCGCCGAGCCTCCGGTCGACGTCGGGCGCCACGTCACCGCTGCCGTAGACCGGCTTGATCTCGAACCCGGATTCTGCGTTCACAATGGCGATCCTAAAGCAGCGTTAAGCACGCGCGCGTGAGGTATTTTGCACTCTCCGTCCGAAAAGTTCCACCCTGTGCGACAGGACGGCTACCCACGGTCGAGTTCTGGATAACACCCCCTCGGCGACTTTCCGAAAAGGGGTGGGAACCGGCAAGATAGCCTGGTTGGCCGACAGCCCCCCTACCCCCTTCGGTGGCATCTCACGTGACTCAGATTCCGACCTGGAGCGGTGGCAACTCTGCTCCGACCAGCGGACGCGCGGCCCCGGGCACGCTCATCGGCGGGCGCTACACGCTGCGCGCCGCGGTCGGCCATGGCGGCATGGGCACGGTCTGGCGGGCCGCGGACACGCTGCTGCGCCGCGATGTGGCCATCAAGGAGGTCATCCTCCCGCCCGGCCTGGCACCCACCGACCGCGACTCGATGTATGAGCGGACGATGCGCGAGGCGCGGGCCGCCGCCGCCCTGCAGCACCCGGCGGTCGTGCAGGTCTACGACGTGGTGCACGAGAACGGCCGCCCGTGGATCGTCATGGAGCTGCTCGAGGCGCGCAGCCTCGCCGACATGGTCATCGAGGACGGCCCGGTCGCGCCCCGCGTGGTTGCGAAGATCGGCATCGCGCTGCTCGGCGCGCTCGAGGTGGCGCACGCGCACGGCGTGCTGCACCGCGACGTCAAGCCCGCCAACGTCCTGATCTGCACCGACGGCCGCTGCGTGCTCACCGACTTCGGTGTCGCCCGGATGCCGACCGACGTTCAGCTGACCACGCCCGGCATGGTGCTGGGCTCGCCGCACTTCATCTCGCCCGAGCGGGCGATGGGCAGCGAGTTCGGGCCGCCCAGCGACCTGTTCTCGCTCGGCGTCACGCTCTACACCGCGATCGAGGGCCGCCCGCCGTTCGACAAGGGCGACCCGATCGAGACGATGCACGCCGTCGTCGAGGACCCGCCGACCCCGGCGGTGCGCGCGGGCTCGCTGACCCCGGTGCTGATGGGGCTCCTGGAGAAGGACCCGGCCCGGCGCTTCGACGTGCAGAACGCGCGGACGATGCTGCGCCAGCAGCTGGCCGGCCCGCTGGCCAGCAAGGCACCGCCGCACATGATGACGGACCCCTACTCGGTGGTCCCGTCGCAGCGCCCGCCGGCGGCCGAGACCCAGCCGATCCCCCCGCCGCAGCAGCCGAAGCCGTCCGGCCAGATCGGCGGCCGGGCCATGCTCGCGCCCGGCGAGTCGCTGACCGGGCGCCTGTCCAAGCTCAAGCAGGGCGGCACCGGCGGTGGCCGGCGCCGCGCACCCGAGGCGGAGCCCGCGGACACGCCGACCGGCGCCTACCCACCGCCGCCCGGCCTCGACAACAACCGGACCAGCGTCATCCCGCCGCCGGGCGCCTCGGAGAGCGACGCGACAAGCGTGCTGCCGCCTCGGCGGCAGTGGGACGGCGCCCGCGCGGCCCGCGATCCGATGCCCGGCACGGTCGTGACGAGCCCGGCCGCGAAGCGCCGCGCCATGATCGACAACGCGGTCGTCACCGTCCGCGAGACCACCGCGAAGGCCGTCGCCACCGCGAAGGGCTGGCCGCGCCGCACCCAGCTGGCCGCCGGTGGCGGCGCGCTGGCCGTGCTCGTGGTGCTGGTGCTGGTGTTCTCGCTGGCCGGCGGCGGCGACCCGGCACCCCCGCCCGACCAGCCGGCGACCGGCGACCAGGTCGTGCCGGCATCGCTCGCGACCCAGGACTACAAGGGCGACAAGGCCGTCACGGTCAAGGTTCCGAAGGGCTGGACCCGCGCCGCGACCGGCAACTGGGTGGACTACGCCGACCCGGACGACAAGTCGACAAAGGTCCGGATCCTGATCGAGCCGGGTTCCATCGCGCCCCGCAAGTTCGTCGAGACCACGGCGCCGGGCACGCTGAAGAAGTCGAAGGCCTGCGCGAAGCCGTTCAACCACCTCGGCGCGACCGACGTCGAGATCTCCGGGCTCCCGGCCGCCCAGTTCGAGTACACGTGCGGCGAGGGCGACGGCATGCGGCACGGCATCTGGCGGCAGACCACCACCGACGGCAAGATGTACTCCTTCTACCTCACCACCACCGAGGCACAGTTCGCCGACCGCCGCCAGTACTTCGACGAGATGGCCAAGACCTTCACCCTCAAGGCAGGCTGACCCGGCTCGCCGTGCTATCCACTGAGCATGGCAACTGACGACCTTCGCAGGCTGGCCGAGACCTGGCTCGCCGACGATCCCGACCCGGCCGCGCGCGACGAGATCCGGGAACTGCTCTCCCGGCTACCCGGCAGCGCGGATGAGCTCGCCGACCGGTTCGCCGGCCCGCTGACCTTCGGGACGGCCGGCCTGCGCGGCCGGCTGCGCGCCGGGCCGAACGGCATGAACCTCGCGGTCGTCACCCGGGCGGCCACCGGCCTGGTCGGCTGGCTGGGCGCGCAGGGCGGCCAGGGGCCGCTCATCATCGGGTACGACGCCCGCCACGGCTCACGGGAGTTCGCAGAGCAGACCGCGCGGGTGGCCACCGGCGCCGGGCGGGCGGCGCTGCTGCTGCCCCGGCCGCTGCCGACGCCGGTGCTGGCGTACGCCGTGCGGGCCCTGGACGCGGTCGCCGGGGTCATGGTCACCGCCAGCCACAACCCGCCGCAGGACAACGGCTACAAGGTCTACCTGGGCGCGCAGCTCGGCGGGCCGGGCGGTGCCGGTGCGCAGATCGTCCCGCCGGCCGACACGGGCATCGAGGCCGCCATCCAGGCCGTCGGCTCGGTCGCCCGGGTACCGCTCGGCGAGCCCGGCACGGTCCTCGGCGAAGACATCGTCCAGGGGTACGTGGACAGCGCGGCCGCCGTGGTCGCGCCCGGCGCGCGCGACCTGAGGGTGGCCTACACGCCCCTGCACGGCGTCGGCGGCGAGGTGCTGGCGGCGGCGTTCGCCCGCGCGGGCTTCCCGGCACCCGGCGTGGTCGCCGAGCAGGCCGAGCCGGACCCGGAGTTCCCGACCGTCGCGTTCCCCAACCCGGAGGAGCCGGGCGCGATGGACCTGCTGCTCGCCCTCGCCTCGGCGCTGGACGCCGACCTGGCCATCGCCAGCGACCCCGACGCCGACCGCTGCGCCGTGGCCCTGCCGGGCGCGGAGCCGGGCAGCTGGCGCCCGCTCAGCGGCGACGAGCTCGGCATCCTGCTCGCCGACCACCTGATCCGCCGTGGCGCGGCCGGCACCTACGCCACCACGATCGTCTCGTCCACGCTGCTGCGCGCGCTCTGCGCCGCCCGCGGCGTGCCGTACGCCGAGACCCTGACCGGCTTCAAGTGGATCGTGCGCGGCGCCGAGAAGCTCGCGTACGGCTACGAGGAGGCGCTCGGCTACTGCGTGGCGCCCGACCTCGTACGCGACAAGGACGGCATCACGGCCGCGCTGACCGTGGCCGAGATGGCAGCCGCGCTCAAGGCCGACGGAAAGTCCCTCGCCGACCGGCTCGCCGACCTGGACACCGAGTTCGGCGTCCACCGCACCGGCCAGTTGTCGATGCGGGTGGAGGACCTCGGCGAGATCACTCGCGCGATGGCCCGGGTCCGCGCGAACCCGCCCCGGACGCTGCTCGGCGACGAGGTCACCGGAGTCGAGGACCGGCTGCCGGACGCCGACGTGCTGACCCTGCGGACGGCGCGGGCCCGCGTGGTGATCCGCCCGTCGGGCACCGAGCCGAAGCTCAAGGCGTACCTCGAGGTGGTGGAACCGGTCGCCGACGGCGACCTGGCCGCGGCCCGGCTCCGCGCCGAGGCCGCGCTGGACCGCGGGCTGCGCCCGGAGGTCGCCACCGCGCTCGGTCTGGACTGACGAGGGGCGGGTCCGGGGCCGCCCGGCCCCGGGACCGCCGTCAGGCCTTCGGGGCGCCCAGGGCCGCGGAGATCGCGCGGCCCAGGGTGGCCACGACGAGTGCGACGCTCGGGCGCACGATGGAGTCCTCGAGGTTCATGGTGCCGTAGAAGCCGGCGCCGCTGGCGATCTGCTCCAGCCGCTGGTGTGCCCGCGCCGCCTCCTCGGGCGGCAGGCGCAGGGCCGGCTCCATCCGGGCCGCGATGAGCAGGGTGGCCAGGGCCGCCGTCCGCTCGTCCGGCGGCGCGTCGGTGATCAGGGCCTCGGCCAGCCGCTTGCGGATCTCGGCCTCGAAAGCGGGGTCCGCCGTCGGGTAGCGGTGCACGTGGATGTGACCCATCTGGGTCTCGTCCACGTCGCGCACGACGCCGCGGGCGATCAGGTCCTGCAGGACCCGGTTGCGCAGGTTGTGCCGCAGCCGCTGTACCCACTGCGCCGGGGTGTGTGGCTCGTCCGCCGCGGCCTTGGCGAGCACCAGGTCCGCGATCGGCTCGCCGATCGGCGTGGGGTCGTTGACGACCAGGTTCCCGTTCACGTAGGCGATCCGGCCAGCCAGCGCAAGGTCCACCAGCACGGCCGCGGACATGCCGAGGTCGAGCCCGATGCGGGAACCGGTCGCCTTGCCGGTCTGGTCGTCGTACGCGAGGAGGAGGAGTTCCTCAGCGAGCGCGATGGAGGTCATGGCGAAAACGATAGTGGCCGGTGTCACCAGAGCAACGACCAGCCGTCTGGATAAACGGCTACTTCTTCACCACGCCCATTGCCTCGGGCCATTTGCCGCCCTCGAACACGTTCGCATAGCTCTCGCTGATGTGCCCGATGTCGATCGCCCAGCGGCCCGCCTGCGCCAGCTTCGCCGCCAGGAGGGTGCCCGTGGGGCCCAGCGCGATCAGGAACAGCTTGTCCGGATCAGCCGCCTCCAGCAGCGGCATCAGCCGCGGCAGGTCCGCGTACGCGTTGACCGGCTTCGAGTACACGAACTCGATCGACTTCGCGTTGTCGAACAGCGCCGGCTCGAGGACGAACCGCGAGCCCTCGCCGGTGACGATCACGATTTCCTTGGCGTCCCAGACGTCCCGCCACAGCTGCACGCCCTGGCGGCCGAGGTGGATGAAGTACTGCGGGCGGGAGACGTGCGCCATGCCCCAGGTGAGCGAGGTGTCCAGCAGCGGCTTCACCTCGGGCCAGATGTCCAGCCACACCCCGGTCCAGTGCACGTTGCGGAACGTGTACGGGAACGCGACCATCAGCTTGTCGCGGTCGTAGCCGTCCATCCGCAGCACCTGCCGCAGGTCACCGGCGAGCGCCGCCGACCAGGGCTGGAAACGCAGGTTGAACTCCGGCCGCAGCATGGTCTTGAGCTCGCCGTCGCCGAAGCGGGCCAGGCTGATCCGCTCCCGGGCGACCTTGCGCACGGTGTCCTCGAAGCCGAGCTGGCAGGCCTCGGTGAACTCGCGGATCTCGGCGAACGTCTCCCGGGCCGCCAGCGCCCGGAAGCCCTCGAGGTACTTGCGCTGCTCGCGCATCTCCCAGCGGATGTCCGTGAGCAGCTGGGTGGTGGACTTCTCGTGCTTGCGAACCTCGGCGGCCTGCTTCTTCGCCTCCGCCGACTGCTCCTTGAGGGCCTTCAGCAGGCGGGTCTCCGGCCGCGGGCTCCCGGCGATGCGGCGGCGGACCTTGTGCCATACCGTCGCCTTCGTCGGTTCGCTCATCTCGTTCTCTCCTGCTTTCCGGCGGCCAGCATGCCGTCGATCAGACGCCCGGTGGCGGCGCCGTCGTCAAGGTCGCAGCCCTTGGCCGCGAAGGCCGTGTATCGGTCGGTGTAGCGGGCGGCGACGGCGTCGATGTCCCGGATCGCAGCCACCACCTCCTCCGACGTCGAGAGCAGCGGGCCGGGGGCCTCCTGCTCGAAGTCGAAGTAGAACCCGCGAAGCTCGTCACGGTAGTGCGCGAGGTCGTACGTGAAGAACAGCATCGGGCGCCCGGTGTTGGCGAAGTCGAACATCACCGAGGAGTAGTCGGTGATCAACAGATCCGCCGCGGCAAGCAGGTCGGCCATGTCCGGGTACGTCGACATGTCGTAGACGAAGCCGTCGCCGTTGCCCGGGATCTCGTCGATGACGTTCGGGTGCCGGCGCACGAGAAGCGCGTGGTCGTCACCGAGCTTCTCCGCGGCGTCCACGATATCGATCTTCATGGAGATCTGGTAGCTGCCGGCGCTGTACTCGTCGTCGCGCCAGGTCGGCGCGTACAGCACGAGCTTGCGGCCCTCGGGGATCCCGGCCGCCTTCCGGACCCGCTCCTTGATCTCGTCCCGGTCCTTGAACAGCAGGTCGTTGCGGGGGTAACCGATCTCCATCAGCTCGCCGTCGTACTTGAAGGCGCGGCGCAGGATCGGCGTGCTGAAGGTGTTCGGCGAGACCAGGAAGCTCCAGTTCGGGGCCTCCAGCTCCAGCTTCTCCAGGTAGCGGCGGTCGGTGAACTGCACGTCCGCGATGTCGAAGCCGATCCGCTTGAGCGGCGTGCCGTGCCACGTCTGCACCACGACCTGGCCGGGGCGGCGCTCGAACCACTCCGGCAGGTGCTGGTTGGTGACGATGTAGCGGGAGGTGGCCAGCGACTCGTACCAGCGGCGGCTCCAGAGCGCGACCGGCTCGGCACTGTGCGGCAGGGGTGCCTGACCGTCGACCGTGACCCACTGGTGCTCCAGCTTGGCTCCGCGCGCGACCAGCTCCTCGTGCACCGCCCGCGGGCTGTCCGAGTACTGCCGGCCGGTGAAGCTGTTGTAGAGCACGACATCGCGCAGCGGCTGCGCGCGCAGCGCCGGATATTCCTTGTCGCGCAGCCGGGCCTGGTGGGCGCGGCCGCGTTCGTCGTCCTCGAGCGCCGGACGGACCCGCATCACGACCCGCTCGTCGGTCAGCCACTCGAGCGAGACCCGGGGCGCGTCCCCGGCCAGCGGCAGCGGCAGGCTCGCCATCGCCTCGGCGACGGCCGGCAACGGCTGCACCGGCCCGTTGCCGTCGCGGTACAGCACGTTCCACATGCCGGTCCGGACCCGGACGTGTGCGTCGAAGTTCGGCACCGCGATCGGGTCGACCTCGGCGTGCCAGGTGTCGCCGTCGACCTGCGCGGGGAAGGTCCAGGTCTCGCGCGCGTTGAACGGCCGCAGCACCAGCTTGAACTGATCGACCTGGCCGTGGATCCGGCCGGTGAACCGGAACTTGCGGTCCGCGGTGCTCACCCCGGTCAGCACCGGGCCGGTCGGCATGGTGACCAGCTGGGCCTCGCCGGAGAGCGCGGCGTGCACGTGAGCGCTGAGGACGCCGAGGTCGACCGGCTCCCAGGCGAAGTCGTCGGCGACACCGCAGGCGACCATCCCGCTGCGCTTGGTGCCGACCGCGAGGTCGATCCGGAACCGGTCGGTCGGCTCGGCGATTCGCAGCGGCTGGTAGGTGACACCGTCACGTTGCAGGTCACGCACCGGGATCCGGAAGCGGAACCGCTCGCCGTCGAGCTCGACGGGGTAGCGGCGCCAGGTCAGGCCCTCGATGCGGGACAGGGTCACGCTGGTGACCGGGGCGTCGCCATGCAGCCTGCCCTCGACCTCCAGGTGGTCGTCGCGCAGGCGTCCGCCGGTCAGCCGGGCCGGGACGCGCTCGACCCGGACCCGCAGCCGGCCCTGCTTGATGAACGGGGTGATCCGGACGTCGTCGCCGACGTCCAGGCCGGTGAGCTTGACCGGGTTGGCGGGCTGGCCCACCTCCAGCGAGCCCTTGCTCATCCGGCCCAGGCCGACGACGCCGGTCACCACGGTCCAGGTGCCGGTCTTCCAACCACCCTCGGGGGTACGCAGCCACTGCGGGTCGATGACGGCGTCGAAGCCGGACCAGTCGTAGTTGTTCTGCGGGGTGCCGTGGTCGGCGGTGGCGTCGGCGCAGCGCCGGGTGATCAGCGGCGTGCGCTTGGTACGCCGGCCCGAGCCCTCCTTCAGCCAGATGAGCCGGGACGTGCTCCACGGCCGCGGCGAGGACTGTCCGGGGATGAACGCGTGCCCGCGGATGTGCAGCTTGCCGTCGCGCCAGGAGACGTCGTGCACCTTGGTACGCGGCCGCGGCGTGCCGGCCGCGAACAGCTCGGGCGGCAGCTGCGGCAGCTTCTCGTGGTACAGGTCCATGTCGTGGTAGCGGCGCAGGCCCTTGCGGGCGATCCGGCGCTGCTTCTTCATGACCGGTACGAGCTCGATGACCTCGCGCAGCATCCGGTTGCGGATCAGGGTCCAAAGCACCCGCTGGTTCGCCGGCAGCTCGAGGATCGCCTCCGGGTCGATCGTGTCGAGGTACTCGTTGGTCCGCTCCATGAAGATCCGGCGGTACTCGTCGTCGACGGTCGGCAGCACCTTGGCGAAGATGAACAGGTCGCCGGTCAGCACGGACTCGTCGTAGAGCCGCTTGGTCGCGTGGTGGCCCGACTCGCCCAGCAGGCGGCTCACCTGCCAGCAGCCCTCCAGCCGGTCGATGAAGTTCTTGAGCTCCTCGCGGCGCTGGGTGATCGACTTGTCGTCGCCCTCGCGCTCGCGCCAGTAGTAGATCGGTGCGTCGATGACGTCGACGCTCTTGGCGAGCACGTGCAGGGGGACGGTGACCGGGGTGTCCTCGTACAGCACGCCCTCGGGGAAGCGCAGGCCCTGCGCGTCCCAGAAGGTCCGGCGGTAGACCTTGTTCCACGCCGTGCGGTCGCCGAGCAGCACCGGCTGCTGGTCGACGTGGGTGCGCAGCTTGGTGTTGTTGAAGATGTCGCGGTGCATGCCGGACTGGATCAGGCCCTTGCTGCTGAGCCGCATCACGTTGCCGCAGGCGAAGTCCGAGCCGGTCTTCTCGAGGATGCCGACGAGCAGCTCCGCGGTGTACGCCGGCAGCGCGTCGTCGCTGTCCATGAACATCAGGTAGTCGCCGGTGATGTGCTCCAGGCCGGTGTTCCGCGCCGCGCCGAGGCCCGCGTTCGCCTTGTGCACCACCTTGAACCGGGGGTCCTTGGCCGCGAACCGCTCGGCGATGTCACCGCTCGAGTCCTTCGAACCGTCGTTGACCAGGATTACTTCCAGCTGATCACGGGTCTGCGCGGCGATGGACTCAAGGCACTCGTCGAGGTACGGCGCCACGTTGTAGATGGGCACCACGATGCTCAGCACGGAACTCGCCATTCCAGCAGGATAGGGGGCCGCTACACCCGCTACACAGACACCGTCTACGTGAGTGACTTTCAGTCGATGTATTAAGGTGCGCCGCCGTGCACGCGATTCTCGCAACCCTGGGTTACCTGACGTCTCCGGACCGCCGGAAGGTATTGATGATCCGCCGGGACACCCGGCCGGACGACATCCACTTCGGTTACTACAACGGCCTCGGCGGCAAGCTCGAGCCCGACGAGGACGTCGTTGCGGGTATGCGCCGGGAGATCCGCGAGGAGGCCGGCCTGGAAGCCCTCTCCGTGGAGCTCGCCGGCACCATCTCGTGGCCCGGTTTCGGCCGCAACGGCGAGAACTGGTTCGGCTTCCTCTTCCGCGTCCCGTCCTGGAGCGGCACCCCGCTGCCCGGCAACGAGGAGGGCAGCCTGCACTGGGTGGACGTCGCCGACGTGCTGGCCGGCAGGCTGCCGATGTGGGAGTCCGACCGGCACTTCCTGCCGCTGGTCTTCGCGGCCGATCCCAAGCCGTTCCACGGCGTCATGCCGTTCGCCGGCGGCCGGGCGCAGAGCTGGTCCTACGCGACCTAGCGGCTAGAACCGGGGCATGCCGCCGAACTGTCGGTCGCCGGCGTCGCCGAGGCCCGGGACGATGTACATCTTCTCGTTCAGGCCCTCGTCGATGCTCGCGGTGACCAGGCGCAGCGGCAGCCCCGAGTCGCGCAGCCGCTCGATGCCCTCGGGGGCGGCGAGCACGCAGCAGACGATGACGTCGGTGCAGCCCCGGTCGACCAGCAGCTGACAGCAGTGCACCAGCGAGCCGCCGGTCGCCAGCATCGGGTCCAGGACCAGCACGGGCAGGCCGGCCAGATCGCCGGGCAGCGACTCCATGTAGGCGCGCGGCTCGTAGGTCGCCTCGTCGCGGGCCAGGCCGACGAAGCCCATGGACGACTCGGGCAGCAGGCCGAGGGCGGCGTCGGCCATGCCAAGGCCGGCCCGGAGCACCGGGACGATCAGCGGCGGGTTGGCCAGCCGGGTGCCCTGTGTCGGCGCGACCGGCGTGTTGATCGGGAACTGCTCGACCGCGAAGGAGCGGGCGGCCTCGTACACGACCATCGTGGTGAGCTCGTGCAGTGCGGCGCGGAAGGCTCCGGAGTCGCTCTCCGCACTGCGCATGACGGTGAGTCGGGACTGGGCCAGCGGGTGATCAACGACGAGTACGTCCACGCCGATCAACCTACCGGGGTTCTCCAAGATCAATTGCTGGAGGGCCGCGTAGAATCCTTCTCATGACTGCGACAGCGACGTCGAGACTGCCCGACGTGTCCGGTTCCGCCTTCAACCTCCGGTCTTTCCTGCACGGACTGCCCGGGGTCGACAAGGTCGGCGTCGAGGCCCGGGCGGCCGCCCTCGGCACCCGGTCGGTGAAGACGACCGCGAAGGCGGCGGCGATCGACCTCGCCATCCGGATGGTCGACCTGACCACGCTCGAGGGCGCGGACACCCCCGGCAAGGTCCGGGCGCTGTCGGCCAAGGCGATGCGCCCCGACCCCGCCGAACCGTCCTGCCCGAGCGTCGCGGCGGTCTGCGTCTATCCGGCCATGGTCCCGGTGGCGGCCGAGGTGCTGGCCGGCTCGGGCGTGCACCTGGCGAGCGTGGCCACGGCCTTCCCGTCCGGACAGGCCCCGCTCGAGATCAAGCTCGCCGACACCCGGGACGCCGTCGCCGGCGGCGCCGACGAGATCGACATGGTGATCAGCCGGGGCGCGTTCCTCTCCGGCCGCTACGACCACGTGTACGACGAGATCGTCGCGGTCAAGCAGGCGTGCGGCTCCGCGCACCTCAAGGTGATCCTGGAGACCGGCGAGCTCGGCACCTACGACAACGTCCGCCGCGCCTCCTGGCTGGCCATGCTCGCGGGCGCCGACTTCATCAAGACCTCGACCGGCAAGGTGCCCGTCGCCGCGACGCTGCCGGTGACGCTGGTGATGCTCGAGGCCGTCCGGGACTTCCGGGCACAGACGGGCCGCCAGGTCGGCGTGAAGCCCGCCGGCGGCATCCGCACGACCAAGGACGCCATCAAGTACCTGGTGCTGATCAACGAGACGGTCGGCACCGACTGGCTCGACCCGGACTGGTTCCGGTTCGGCGCCTCCTCACTGCTCAACGATCTGCTCATGCAGCGGACCAAGCTCGCAACCGGCCACTACGCCGGCCCGGACTACTTCACGCTGGACTGAGGCCATGCCACCCACCGGCGGCATCGCCGCATTGCAAGGAGAGACCAGCAGGATGTTCGAATACGCCCCGGCGCCCGAGTCCCGCTCGGTCGTCGACATCGCACCCTCCTACGGCCTGTTCATCGACGGATCCTTCGTGCCCGCCTCGCCCTCGGGCGGCGTCTTCAAGACCGTCAACCCCGCCTCGGAGGAGGTCCTCGCCGAGGTCGCCTCCGCCGGCGCCGACGACGTCGACCTGGCCGTCGCGGCCGCCCGGCGCGCCTTCGGCACCTGGTCGGCGCTGCCCGGCGCCGAACGCGCCAAGTACCTCTTCCGGATCGCCCGGATCATCCAGGAGCGCTCCCGCGAGCTGGCCGTGCTCGAGTCCCTCGACAACGGCAAACCGATCAAGGAGTCCCGCGACGTCGACCTGCCCCTGGTCGCCGCGCACTTCTTCTACTACGCGGGCTGGGCCGACAAGCTGGCGTACGCGGGCTTCGGCCCGAACCCGCGGCCGCTCGGCGTCGCGGCCCAGGTGATCCCGTGGAACTTCCCGCTGCTGATGCTGGCGTGGAAGATCGCGCCGGCGCTGGCCGCCGGCAACACCGTCGTGCTCAAGCCGGCCGAGACCACGCCGCTGTCGGCGCTCTTCTTCGCCGACATCTGCCGGCAGGCCGAGCTGCCGCCCGGGGTCGTCAACATCATCACCGGCGCCGGCGAGACCGGCCGCGCGCTGGTCGAGCACCCCGACGTCAACAAGGTGGCGTTCACCGGCTCGACCGAGGTCGGCCGGCAGATCGCCCAGTCCATCGCGGGCACCCGCAAGCGGCTGACCCTCGAACTGGGCGGCAAGGCGGCGAACATCGTCTTCGACGACGCGCCGATCGACCAGGCCGTCGAGGGCATCGTCAACGGCATCTTCTTCAACCAGGGGCACGTCTGCTGCGCCGGTTCGCGGCTGCTCGTGCAGGAGTCCGCGTACGACGAGGTGCTCACCGCGCTCAAGCGCCGGATGGCGACGCTGCGGGTCGGCGACCCGCTGGACAAGAACACCGACATCGGCGCGATCAACTCGGCGGCGCAGCTCTCCCGGATCCGCGAGCTGTCGGAGATCGGCGCCTCCGAGGGCGCGGAGCGGTGGTCGCCGCAGTGCGACCTGCCGTCGCAGGGCTACTGGTTCGCGCCGACCATCTTCACCGGCGTGACACAGGCGCACCGGATCGCCCGCGAGGAGATCTTCGGTCCGGTGCTGTCGGTGCTGACCTTCCGCACGCCGGACGAGGCGATCGAGAAGGCGAACAACACGCCGTACGGGCTCTCGGCCGGCGTCTGGACCGAGAAGGGCTCGCTGATCCTCGCCATGGCCGACCGGCTGCGCGCGGGCGTGGTGTGGGCCAACACGTTCAACAAGTTCGACCCGACGTCGCCGTTCGGCGGCTACAAGGAATCCGGTTACGGCCGCGAGGGCGGCCGGCACGGCCTGGAGGCGTACCTTGCCTGAGTCCTCTTCCCCGACGAAGGCCACGCGCGCCGCCAAGGGCGCAACGGCCAAGGCCGGGCGCAAGGCGAGAGCCGCCGCCGAGTCGCCGGCCGCGCCCGCCGGCACTGCGCCGGGCGGGCCGGCCGAGGCGCACGCCGCGCGGCCCGGCCGGCTGTCCGTGCGCAAGACCTACAAGCTGTACATCGGCGGGGCGTTCCCGCGCAGCGAATCAGGACGGACCTATCTCGTGGACGGCGACAACGTGGCCCTCGCCTCCCGCAAGGACGCCCGCGACGCCGTCGTGGCGGCTCGCAAGGCGCAGGCCAAGTGGGGCGGCGCGACCGCGTACAACCGGGGTCAGGTGCTCTACCGGGTCGCCGAGATGGTCGAGGCCCGGCGCGACGAGTTCATCGCGCGGGGCGTGCCGGCCGCCGAGGTCGACGCGGCCGTCGACCGCCTGGTCTGGTACGCGGGCTGGTCCGACAAGATCGCCCAGGTGCACGGCGGTGCGAACCCGGTCGCCGGCCCGTTCTTCAACATCTCCGCGCCCGAGCCCACCGGCGTGGTCGGCGTGGTCGCGCCGGCCTCGTTCCTCGGACTGGTCAGCGTCATCGCGCCCGCCATCGTCACCGGTAACACGGTGGTGGTGCTGGCCTGCGCCCCGCAGGCGGCCGTGACCCTCGCCGAGGTCCTGGCGACCTCGGACCTGCCCGGCGGCGTGGTCAACATCCTCACCGGTCGGCCCGCCGAGACCGCGCCGTGGCTGGCGTCGCACGACGACGTCAACGCACTCGACCTCACCGGCGTGTCCGACCCGGAGCTCGCCGCCGACCTGGAACGGGCCGCGGCGGGCAGCCTCAAGCGGGTCCTCCGGCCGCCGGTGGACGCGCCCGATTTCACCGCCGATCCCGGCCTGCACCCGATGACGGCGCTGCTGGAGACCAAGACCGTGTGGCACCCGAAGGGTTTCTGACCTCGGTCGGCCGCCGCTCAGGGGAGCACACTAAGGTGTGTGCCCAGACTCACCGTCCGAACAGCTCACTTGAACCAACCCGGAGGTCACCGTGACCAGCCAGTCGCCCGAAGAGGGCTCGACGGTCAAGGACGAGAAGGCCGTCCTCAAGGACGACCTCTCCGGCCGTGAGCTGTGGGACGAGGTACGGATCTCGCCCGTCGAGATCGCGATGCCGGGCGGCGTCGGCCTGACCCTGCGCGCGTACCGGCTCGCGTCCGAGCTGACGCCGACCGAGATCGAGGCGGACGAGGACGACCCCTTCGAGGCCCGGGAGCGCGCGGCCGCGGCCCGCGCCGCCGAGGAGGAGGACGAGTTCGCGGCCTTGGCCGTCGAGGGCGACTCGGGCACCAAGGCCGGGCGCAAGTCGGACGGGACGGTGACGAACGAGGACGGCGAGATCGTCGACGAGCCCGACCCGGCCGACTTCGCCGACGAGCCCGAGGAGGCCGAGGAGGAGGAGCCGGAAGACGAGGAAGTGCCCATCTTCCTCAGCCACCGTGGCAAGCTACTCACCTTCAAGACCCCCGAATCGCTGACCTCCTTCATCCGTTCGGGTGCTCCGCACGACCTGGCACAGCTCGACACCTGGGCGACCGTCGCCGAGCGGGTACAGTCGTCCGACGTCGACCCCGCACCGGACGACCGCTACGAACTGGATCTCGTGGTGGAGAACCTGCGCGGCGGGCACGACACGTGGGACCTGCCGTTGCTCATCGCCGCTGGCGAGCTGGCCCGAGACCTGGGCCACGCGCTGCGCTTGAAGCCGGTGATCCTGGCGCTGTCGCCGGGTTCGCCGCTCGATGACCTGGACGAGTCCCTGCGGTCAGCCGAGAGTGGCGGAATGGGCGGTTTCTTTGGACGCCGGAAGCTCCGTAAAATCGGGGCACAACAGGCGAGTCTGGGCTGGCGTTCGATTATCGGCAAGATCTCTGCCGCTGTGGACTGGCGCGACTGACCCCTCAACAGGGACCATCAGTCCTTGGCCGAATACAGCAGTCCCGGGGAGGAGGACGACGCCGTGGCGCTCGTGCGCGTGTACTGCGGTCTGGCGTCGGCTGATGAGACGGTGCGGACGGCCTCGGCCGGCTCGCAACTGACCATCGCCGTGGTGGACGACGCGGGAAGGCTGCTCGGAGTCCACGAGATCAGCGACGACCCGGCGGGCTACGCCCAGCTCGGCACGCTGCTCGTGGAACGGACGAGCGGATTCGCGGACGCCGCGGTCGCCGCCGACAGCGACGACCACATGGTCACGTCGCTGCTGACCGCAGCCGGCCGTCCCCTGGTAGTGGCCGACGACGACTCAACCGACGACTTCGCCGAGCGGTTCGCCGACGACGACTCCCCCGAGGAGATCTCGGCCCCGCCGGCCGCCCGCCGCGCGGTGGGCCTGGCCCGCGCGCTGCAGGCGGGCGCGATCGCGGCCGTCACCATCCCGGCACCCCGCGAGCTGATCAGCTACAAGCCCGTGCTCGCGGCGCACGTCACGATGCTCAACGGCCGGCACGCCGCGGCCAGCGCGCTGCGCGAGGTGCTGCGCGAGCTCTACCCCGCCGCCCTCCGGGCATATCCGGACCCGGCGCATCCGCTGGCCCTGGCCGTGCTGGACGCGCTGCCGGAGCCCGGGCGGCTCACCGGCCGCAGCCAGGACGCGGAGCAGGTCGCCGAGGACGTGGCCGCGGAACTCACCCGCGCCGGCGCGGGCACCGACGACCAGGTCGTCGCCGCCGTCACCGCGCTGGTCGTGGCGATCGGCGAGTCCCCGCGCCGCGGTGGTGTCAACAAGGCGCTGTCGCCGGCCGCGGCGGACACCGTCCGGCACGCCATCGGCGCGGTGCGTTCCTGTGACGCCGCGTGCGAGGCGCTCGTCGGCACGCTCGCCGCCCGGGTCAGCACCCAGTCCGGCGCCGGCGCGCCCGGCCGCCGTCAGGCCGGAGCGCGCCGCGCCACCGAGCCGGCCGGCGGACTGCCGCTGCGCCCGTCCGACACCGGCGCCCGGATGAGCCGCCGCGGCCGGCCCGAGCCCGCCGCCGCGAACGGTTCACCCGTGACGCCGCGCCCCCTGACCAGCCCCCCGGTCGCTCCCGAGCCGGTCATGCCGCCGCCGCTGGCGCCTCGCCCGGTCGCTCCCCCGCCGGTCGCGCCGGCCGCGGCCGCGGGCCTGCCGAGCCGCACCCCGAACCCGGCACCGTCCAGCCGCCCTGTCTCGGTTCCGCCGCCCCCGCCGGGCATGACGCCGATCGTGCCGGGCTCACGCCCGTCCTCGGTCCCGCCGGCGGACAGCGGTCAGCCGTTCCGGCCGACCCTGACGAACGCGGCGATGAGCAGCGCCCGCGCCGAGCGGCAGCGCACGGTCATCCCGGCCCGGCCGAACACGCGCACCTCGCCGCCCCCGGCCGCGAACGGCGCGACGGACTACTCCCTGCCGATGCCGACCCAGCGCGCGCAGGACATGCCCGAGCCGGGCTCCCGCGCCAACTGGCCGCTCATGAACAGCAACGACGACGCTGCTGCGACGCCTCCGGCCGCCGCGGTGAGCAGCCCGCCGGCCGACGGCCGGGTGCGCCCGCCCTGGCAGGACATGCCGAAGGAGCCGCCGGCGCTGCGCCTGGTGGAGTCGCAGCTCGCCGGCCTGGCGAACACCCCGGCCGACGTCACCGCGGTCTCCGAGCCGCCGCCGCTGCGGCTGGTCGACGACCGGGGCGGTCGCAACGGCCGGGCCACGGCCCGCCGCACGACGCTGACCGCGCTGGACCGCAGCACCACGCCACCGGTTCCGGCCGAGGGCGACGGCGACCTGCTGATCTTCGCCGCGGCCCGGTCCGCCTGGTTCACCGGCCACGACGAGGAGGCCGCGGAGAACCTGGACTGGACGAACGCGTCCGACACCGGCTGGCGCGCGGCCGAGAAGGCCTCCAGGCCGTCCGTGGCGGCGGAGACGTCGGCCGGACTGCCCAAGCGCGTGCCCCAGGCCAACCTGGTGCCCGGCTCCCCGCTGCGCGAGGAGCGCCCGCTGCGCATCGTCCGCGACGCGGCGAGCATCGCGGCGCACACCACCGGCTACTTCCGGGGCTGGCGCCGCGGGCAGGAGATCGGCGGCTACGCGATCGGTGGCCGCCCGGGCCGCGAGGCGGCCGGCGGCTGGGACTTCAGCCGTGACGGCGGCACCCAGGCCGAGGAGTACCACAACGCGGGGTACCGCAGCAGCTGAGCCGCGGTCCCGGACCGCATCTAGCAAGTGGATCGGCCACGCTCCCGTCGGAGCGTGGCCGATTTCTCGTACGGCCGGACGGCCGGTTCGCCGGCGCGGGAGCGGCGGCGCGGGAGCGGCAGCGCGGGAGCGGCAGCGCGGGAGCGGCAGCGCGGGAGCGGCAGCGCGGGAGCGGCAGCGCGGGAGCGGCAGCGCGGGAGCGGATTCCGTGGTGCACCGGATGGCCGCGGATCCTCCGCGGGTGCGGCCGAGCCGGGCGGCGCGGCGCGGGTCTCTACAGGGTCGAGGCCAACTCGGCGGCGGCGGCCAGGGAGGCGCTGAGCCGTTCGCGGGCGTCCGGGGTCAGTGAGACCCGTCCGGCGCGATTCAGAACCTCCTGGGCCGTCTCAGGGTCGCGCAGGGCCATCGCCAGCTCGGCCCGGTAGACCAGCGCCTCCACGTAGGCGACCGGGTCGTCGGGCGCGTCGGTGCGGCGCAGGCCGCCGTCCAGGATCTTCGCCGCCTGGGCGTGGTCGCCGTGCGAGTCGCCGAGTACCACCGCGTTCTGCAGCGTCGTCGCCAGCCGGCCGACGGGCTCGGCCGGGGCGGGGTCCGGCTTCGCCGCCGTGACCCGGATCCAGTTCCCGCCCGGGTCGACCAGGCTGAAGCCGGTCACACCGCCGCCGTTGCGCCGCGGGCGTGGCCTTGTCATCCGGGGAATGCCCGACACCGGCACTCTGCCGTAAGCGGTCCGCAGCCCCGCGGCGAACGCCGCGTGCAGCGCCTCGATGTCCGGCACCACCACCAGGCAGGTGCTGTACGAGTCTGCCGGCACGTAGTTCGGCATGCCGAAGAAGTGCAGGTTCAGGTCCTCGCGTTGCAGCGCCACGTACGGGTTCGGCTTCTGCTGGCGGTACGTCGGCCGGAAGCCCAGCGCGCCGTAGAAGTCGGCGATCTCGTCTATCGAGCTGCAGGGCAGGAGCGGAACCGTGACTTCGTTTGCCATCCCACCTTCCTAGCGGGAAGGCGGGCCTTGACGCACATGAAAAGTCTCCGGGCATGCAAAAGTCCCGCTCTGTCGGCAGAGCGGGACTTTCAGCAGCCTGTCAGGCCGGCGCTACCGCGCGCGAGCGACGCATCGTAAGGACGTACTCGACAAGCGAGATGAGTACGTTCTTCGTCGACTCACGGT
The DNA here is from genome assembly GCF_040648555.1 of Actinoplanes sp. NPDC049118. NCBI lineage: Bacteria > Bacillati > Actinomycetota > Actinomycetes > Micromonosporales > Micromonosporaceae > Actinoplanes > Actinoplanes sp. NPDC049118. The sequence goes on along the minus strand of NZ_JBEZDY010000004.1, from coordinate 58,547 downwards.
TACGGGCGTCGCAGCTCACCACGGGCACGTCGCTGGAGATCGCGAGCGCGTCGCGAACGTCCTGCGCGTTGTGGTACTGCATACCGTCGAAGCAGTTTATGGCGACCAGGTACGGCAGCCGTCGGTGCTCGAAGAAGTCTATGGCGGCGAAGCAGTCGGCGAGCCGACGCGTATCCACCATGACCACCGCACCGATGGCACCCCGGACCAGCTCGTCCCACATGAACCAGAACCGCGTCTGGCCAGGCGTGCCGAACAGGTACAGGATCAGATCCCGGTCGATGCTGATACGGCCGAAGTCCATTGCCACCGTGGTGGTCGTCTTCCCCGGCACCTGCCGGTTGTCGTCGACACCCACACCGGCGGAGGTCATGATCGCCTCAGTGGTCAGCGGGGTGATCTCAGAGACCGACCCCACCAGCGTCGTCTTACCGACACCGAAGCCACCGGCGATGACAATCTTCGCCGATGTCACACGCCCGGCGGCCGGCCGGCGCGACATGTCAGAGCCTGCGAAGTCCACTCAGCACCCTTTCCAGCAGTTCCGTACCCACCGCATCGGTTTCATCCTCGAGCGATGTCGGCTCGTACACCGCGACAAGACCATCGGTGGCCATGTCTGCGACGATCACTCGAGCCACCCCGAGCGGTAGTTGCATGCGTGCGGCGATTTCGGCCAGCGACTGAACTCTGCCGCCGTCACACATCGCCGCGATGTACTGGTGTTCGCTCCCGCCCCTGCCCGCTCCGGTGGAGCGGCCACGAACGGTGGTCTCGACGAGCGCTTCCAGCGCTATTTCCAGCTTCGGCCGGGTTCGGCCACGGGTCACGGCGTACGGTCTTACCAGCGCGCCGGTCGGCTCATCGCGTTCGGGCAACGTCACCGCTCACCCCATCCCTTGGCCCATAGAAGTGTCTCTTGTTGTAAAGCTTTTGGACAGATGCCGGACGGAGCCGACAAACCATCCGTTCAGCCGAGCACTCCGGCCGCGGAGCGCGGCGCGGGAGTGAGCGCCTCGCCGACCCGGTCGACCAGGAGCGCCATCTCGTAGCCCACCTGACCGACGTCACAGCTGCGGGCCGCGAGCACCGCGAACGACGAACCGTCAGAGATCGACATCAGGAAGAGGAACCCGTTGTCCATCTCGACGACCGTCTGCAGTACCGCACCACCCTCGAAGCACCGTGCGGCGCCCTGGGTCAGGCTCACCAGGCCGGAGGCGATGGCCGCCAGCTGATCAGCACGGTCCCGCGGCAGGTCCCGCGAGGCCGCGAGAAGCAGACCGTCGGCGGAGACCGCGATTGCGTGCGCCACCCCGGGAACGCGGTCGGCAAAGTTGGCCAGCAGCCAACCAAGATCCTGCGTACTTGTCATGCTTCATGCTCCTTGCCAGCCTGCGAGGACTGCTGCCCTCCCGGAGTCTCCTCCGAGTTGGTCGAATTTTCCTTCGTGCGACCCCGCTGCACACCTCGGTGGTAAGCGGACAGTAGCCCGCGAACCGCTTCTGGGGTGCGGCGTTGAACGGAGGTCTCGGCCCGGTCGACACCACCCGGGACGAGTTGTGCCATCGGCGTACGGCGCGGAAGACCGGCCGTCGTCGTCGTGTCGACCGGCATCTCGGCGGCCTTGCGGGCCGCCTGCCAGCCGTCGTCGGCCGCGGTCTGCCACGGGTTGGACCCGTTGCCGTTGACCGAGCCGTTGGACGAAGCCGCTCCGACGGTGGCCGGGTCCCGATCACGGGCCGGCTCACGCTCGAACGCGGGATCGCCGTTCAACTTCTCCGGGGAGACCGCCTGCTGCGGTACGCCGACCGAGCGGGCCGGCTCTCCGGTGGAGAATCGCTGCGTGGTGACCACCGAGTCGGCATCGGCGGGCGGCGCCGACTTCGGAGCCGCGGGCGGCGCCGACTTCGGAGCGGCGGACGCCTCCTGCTTGGCGGGCGCCTGCTTCGCCGGCTCGCTGGGCCGGGCGGTCGTGAACCAGGCCGACTCGAGCTCCCGGAAGATCGGCAGCTCCATCGTCTCGTCGGCGAACTGCGCCTTCGAGTCGCCGGCCGCACGCTGACGGGCGGCCGCCTGAGCGGCGGCGATCTGCGCGGCGGCGGTCGCCTGTGCGGCGGCTGCCTGCGCTTCCGCTACCTCGTGAGCCGCCGCGGCGGCCGCGGCGGACCGCTCCGCCTCGGACTGCGGCGTCGCGTTCTGCGGGTTCGTCGGGCGGGCCACCTGCGGCTGAGTGCCGGTGGCGCCCGCATTCGGGCGGTACCGCGGCAGCTCCGCCGTCATGTCCAGGGCGGCCGCGAGGCTCTCCGGGACGAGCGGCGCGTTGCCCGGGTCGCGGTCGGCGGTGACCGGCGGCCACGCCGGCGGGGCCGACTGCGGCGCGGGCGGCGCCGAGTAGGGCCGGTTCTGGCTCGGCGGCGCGGAGGTCGGCGCACCCTGGACGGGCGGCGACGACACCGGGCGACCGCCACCGTACGGCGGCGCGGACGGCACCGGCGGCGCGGAGACCGGCGGAACCGGGGGCGCCGACACCGGCGGCACGAACTGGCCCCGGCCCTGCGTCTCCGGGTGCGACGGCAGCTGACGCGGGATCGTGTGGCCGTACTGGCCGGTGTCCTGCTGCTGCTGGTAGCCCTCGGCGTTGCGACGCTGCGGCAGGCCGTCCGGACCGGCGAAGCCCTGCGGGCCCGAAGGCGCCTGCGACTGCGGCAGCGGCGGGATCGGCTCGTTGCTGCGCGGGCCGTGGTAGCCGTTGGCCCCGTTCGCGCCGTTGCCGCCGAAGCCGTTGGGACCGCCGAATCCGTTGCCACCGGGCTCGAAGCCGTTCGAGGGCGCGCCGGTCAGGTCGGACCAGGCGGGCACCGAACGGTTGCCACCGGCGCCGAGCATGCCACCGCCGTGCATCGGCGGGTTCGGGTCGAACGGCCGGCCGGTCGGGTAACCGCCGCGGCCGTTGGAGCCGCTCTCGAGCGCCAGCGGCGGCTCGGTGAGCGCCGGACGCTGCTGGTCGTGGCCGTAGGGGTGGTTGGCACCGGACGCCAGGCGGGCGGCCATCGAGGACGAGACCATCACGCTGACCGGCAGGCCGACGTCGGCGACCGTGCCGCGCTCGGTGTCGGCCGGGCGGAGCTCGACCTTGACGCCGTGCCTGTTCGCCAGGCGGGCGACCACGACCAGGCCCATCATCCGGGAGACGGCGACGTCCACCATGGGCGGCTGGGCCAGGCGCTCGTTGAGGTCGCGCAGCTGCTCGCGGCTGATGCCGATGCCACGGTCCTCGACCGAGAGCACCGCGCCGTCGCCGAGGCGCCGGGCCTCGACGATGACGTGCGAGTTCGGCGGCGAGAACGCGGTCGCGTTGTCGAAGAGCTCGGCGACCAGGTGGACCATGTCGTTGACCGCGTGCGCGGACACCTCGATGTCCCGGTCGATCATGCCGAACTCGATGCGCGTGTAGTGCTCGACCTCGGACTGTGCGGCCCGGAGCACGTCGATCAGGGCGGCGGGCTCGCGCTGCACGCGGGTCGAGTCGGCGCCGGCGAGAACCAGGAGGTTTTCGTCGTTGCGGCGCATTCGGGTGGCCAGGTGGTCGAGCTGGAAGAGCTCGGCCAGCCGGTCCGGGTCCTCCTCGCCGCGTTCGAGCCGGTCGAGGTGGCCGATGAGCCGGTCGACCAGGATCTGCGAACGACGGGCGAGGTTGACGAACATCGTCGCAACCGAGGACCGCAGGGCGGCCTGCTCGGCGGCGGTGCGGACGGCCTCGAGGTGAACCGCGTTGAAGGCCTCGGTCACCTGCCCGAACTCGTCCCGGCTGCGCACCGGCAGCGGCTCGGCGACCTGGTCGGCCACCTGGGCCGGGGTCAGCGAGCCGGTCAGCGCCGGGTCCCGCAGCCGCTCGACCGCCTGGGGCAGGCCGAACTGGGCGACGTTGAGCGCGCCCTGGCGCAGTTCGCGCAGCGAGCGGGCCATCGAGCGGGCCACCAGCCAGGCGAAGGCGATGGCCAGCAGGAGCATGCCGAGCAGGATGCTGGTCTCGATGAAGACCCGGGTCTGCACGTCGTCGCGGATCTCGGTGGCCTGCTCGACGATCTGCTTGTCGAGCCTGTTCTCCACACTGCGGAACAGGTCGTTGTAGCCGATCATCGCGGTGTCCCACTGGTCGCGATTGAACGCGATGTCCCTGGACCGCTCGGGGCTGAGACCCTGCAACGGACCGCTCAGGTTGGTGGCAGCGCGCTCAGCCGGGCCGCTGACGACCCGGTCGAAGAGCGCCTTCTCCTCGTTGGTGGCGACCTCGCGCATTGAGGCTTTGGCGATGTCGTACCCGGTGGCGGTGACCAGCATGTCCCGCCGCAGACTGGCGTTGAAGTTGCCTTCACCGAGAACCTTGAGGCCGACGCCGCGCTGCCGGGCGATGTAGTCCTTGGCCCGGGCCACGGCGGCGACCACCCGGAGGCGGTTACTCAGCGTGGTGTCCTGGGCGAGCTGGGCCGATGCGTCGCGGACGTTGAGCAGGTCGTCGATCAGCGGGTTGTAGTTGTCCTCGATGTCCTTGAGCTTGAAGCTCGAGTTCGCCGTCTGGCTCCTGATCGAGGGCAGTTCCTCGAGGTTGCGGTCCAGGCGCAGGAGTAGAACCGAGACCTGGTCCGGCACCTCGTCGAGGGCGGCCTTCTGCTGCGAGTAGGGCAGCTTGGCCGCGTCCACCTTGGGGTGCTCGCGCTTGTAGGCAAGATCCGCGGCGGCCCGCTCCGCTGACCTGGGCTGCGTGGTCGCGATCATCACGCCGTAGGCACGTTCGCTCTGCAGGTGATCGACGAGACCACCAGCTGCCTGCGACAGCACCGAAAGGGTGCGTGCACGCTCGGCGTCGCTGGCCTCGTTGATGTGGTCGATCAGGCCGCTGGTGCCGACGATGACCGTCGCCAGGGTGGGCACGAGCATGATGAGCCCGAGCTTCGACCAGATCGGCAGATCCCGCAGCCGGCCGGCCGGCCGGCGGAGACGCGACATGACAGCGTTCGCCGTCTTGGGGCGCTTGCTCACGTCACCGTCCTCCTGATTCGGACCCGGCATTCGGATCGCCGGGCACCGCACACGGCCGACTCACCGGTCGGGCCCCCGAGATTCCATCACGACGAGTGTCAAAGAGAAAGAGCAGCCTGACCCGGACCGTTTGTGTGATGCGATGTTGCGTCCGAAGAGTTGGACATCGCCGGTCGGTCATCACTGCTCGTATATGGGTGCGTCTCTTAAAGTCACTCGCCCCGGGCAACGCCACGGGGATCCCGCACACGCCGCTCCGGCCCGATCCACCATCAATCGCGGCAGGACAGACGATGGCTCGCGGTTGGGCCGACGGCAAGGCAAGATGCCGGATTGTGCAGTGTTTGAGACAGCAATCTGACCGAAAGGATGAGGCGGCTGACCGAATCGGTAGTTTCGTGGGACGAAGGTACGGACGTGTCGCCAATGCCGCCTTAAAGCGGACTTCAGGCCAACAACTTCGCGTAAGCCGGCTTGATCACATCGGTGATGATCGCCAGCCGCTCGTCGTACGGGATGAACGCTGACTTCATCGCGTTGATCGTGAGCCACTGCAGCTCACTCCAGCCCCAGCCGAACGCCTCGACCAGCAGCGCCATCTCCCGCGACATCGAGGTGCCGCTCATCAGCCGGTTGTCCGTGTTGACCGTGACCCGGAAGCGGAGATCGTGCAGCAGCCCGATCGGGTGCTCGGCGATCGAGGGCGCCGCGCCGGTCTGCACGTTGGAGGACGGGCACAGCTCGAGCGGGATGCGCTTGTCCCGCACGTACGACGAGAGCCGGCCGAGGGTCGTGCCGACGATGTCGTCCACGATCCGCACGCCGTGACCCAGCCGGTCGGCGCCGCACCACTGGATGGCCTGCCAGATCGACGGCAGCCCGAAGGCCTCGCCGGCGTGGATGGTGAAGTGGAAGTTCTCCCGCTGCAGGTACTCGAAGGCGTCGAGGTGCCGGGTGGGCGGGAACCCGGCCTCCGCGCCGGCGATGTCGAAGCCCACCACGCCGGTGTCGCGGCACCGCACGGCCAGCTCGGCGATCTCCTGGGACCGGGCGGCGTGCCGCATCGCGGTCAGCAGCGTCCCGATCCGGATCTGGTTGCCCCGCGCCGCCGCCTCGGCGCAGCCGTCCCGGAAGCCGGCGTGCACCGCCTCGACGACCGCGTCGAGGCTCAGGCCGCGCTCCAGGTGCTGCTCGGGCGCGTAGCGGACCTCGGCGTAGACGACGCCGTCGGCGGCGAGGTCCAGGGCGCACTCCCGGGCGACGCGGTGCAGCCCCTCCTCGGTCTGCATCACCGCGACGGTGTGCGCGAACGTCTCCAGGTAGCGTTCCAGCGACCCGGAGTCGGCCGCGGCCACGAACCAGTCACCCAGCCGCTCCGGATCCTCCTCGGGGAGGCGATGCCCGACCTTGGCGGCGAGTTCCACGATCGTCGCGGGCCGCAGCCCACCGTCGAGGTGGTCGTGCAGCAGCGCCTTCGGGGCCTGGACGATATCGGCGTGGGAGATGGCGACCATCACCAGATGCTAGTAGGAAGCAGCCAATGATCGACGGAGCATTGCCGTACCTGCGGTGTCCGGTGTGCGGCGAGACGCTGGAGCGGGCCGGCGATCAGGGCCTTCGCTGCCCCCGCGGGCACAGCTTCGACATCGCGCGGCAGGGCTACGTGAACCTCGCGGCGGGCCGTTCGCCCCATTCGGGCGACACCGCCGAGATGATCGGGGACCGCGAGGCCTTCCTGGCGGAGGGCCACTACGACTTCATCGCGGCCGCGCTGGCCGAGGCGGTACGCCCGGACGACGGCCTGGTCCTCGACGCCGGCACGGGCACCGGCCACTACCTCGCCCGCGTGCTGGACGCCCTGCCGGACGCGCCGGGCCTGGGCATCGACGTCTCCAAGCCCGCCCTGCGCCGCGCGGCCCGCGCACACCCCCGGGCCGGCGCCGCACTTGCCGACCTCTGGCGGCCGCTGCCGCTCGAGGACGCCTGCGTCTCAATGCTGATCAACGTCTTCGCCCCCCGCAACGGCCCGGAGTTCCGCCGCGTCCTGCACTCCGACGGCCTGCTCCTCGTGGTCACCCCGGCCCGGGACCATCTGGCGGAACTCGTCGACGCCTACGGCCTGATCGGCGTGGACCCGGACAAGACCGCCCGGGTCACCGGCGCCCTCGGCGGCGACTTCCACGAGCAGGGCACCACCACCCTGCGCCACCGGATGCGCTTGACCGCGGCGGAGACCCGAACCCTGATCGGCATGACCCCGAGCGCACGCCATATCCCGATCAAGGACATCGAGGCCTCGGACATCACGGCGACGGCCGCCGTGGAATTGACTCTCTACGGCCCGGCCTAGCCGGTCTTTGAGCTCAGCCGCTCACGCAGCCGGCAGGGAGCGAAGCGACCGGTCTCGGCGGGAGCGACGGTCAGATCCATGCAACCAGGCACGACATGAATCAGATCTTGAAGTTGATCTTCAATTCGCCCTCAGACGGAGAGATCGACTTCTTCCCAACCCGGCGGCGCCTCGTGGTAGGGGCCGGAAAACACCACCGCCCACTCAAGCCCCCACCTGCGCTGGCCGATGGCGTTGCTGTCGACCTCGCCCGGCACGGGCACCCCGCCCTTGTCGGCCTCCTGGAAGGCCCAGTCCAGGCAGTAGTAGAGATCCAGCAGCACCGCGGCCTCGATGGCGTCCCGGGGCGCGACCAGCGACCGCGACCGCCACTGGTCGAACGACTCCCCCGCCGGCAGGTCCGGCATCTGCTGCATGAGCCGCTCCTCCGGCGGCACCGTCGGATCGAGGTGCCGGCTCAGGCCGAGCAGCCACGCCAGCGCGAAGACCGCGTCGTGGTGCAGCACGAACGACCGGTGGTCGCCCCTGCCGCCGGCCACGAACTGCCACTCCGGCGGTGTGACGAAGTCCACCAGGTGCGAGCCCAGCAGCCAGCTCATGGCCGCCTCGGTCGGCATGCCGAAGCAGCGCGCCACCACCACGTGCAGCACCGCCGCCCGGGCCTCGATCTCCCCGGTCGCGCGCAGTGACACGCCGTCGCCCGGCTCCCAGACCAGCGGGAACGCCGGTGGCGGCAGCGGCAGTCCGAGCCGTTCGAGCTCGTCCAGGCTGGCGTCGCGCACCGCTCGGGGATCGGGGGCCGCCTTCATGACCGCTCAGGCTATGCGGTCGATGAGCAACGGCGCAGGGGCAGACGCGCCCTGTCCGATCCGGATCGCGCCGTCGGCGGCCGCCAGCGCGGCGGAGATCCTGGACCCGTCATCGGTACGGAGCTCCAGCAGCGGATCGCCGGCGCGGACGGTGTCGCCGGGCCGGACCTTGAGCATGATGCCCGCACCGAAGCTGACCGGATCCTCCTTGCGGGCCCGGCCGGCGCCGAGCCGCCAGGCGGCCAGGCCGATGTCGAGCGCGTCGATGCCCTCGACCACGCCGTCGGTGCCCGCGCGGAGCACCTCGGTCTCCCGCGCGGTGGGCAACGGCGCGTCCGGGTCGCCGCCCTGCGCGCGGATCATCGCCTTCCACGAGTCCATCGCCGCGCCGGACTCGAGGGCCTTCGCCGGGTCGGCGTCCAGGCCGGCCGCCGCGAGCATCTCCCGGGCCAGGGCCAGCGTCAGCTCGACCACGTCGGCGGGGCCGCCGCCGGCCAGCACCTCGAGGGACTCCTCGACCTCGATGGCGTTGCCGACGGCCAGCCCGAGCGGCGTGTTCATGTCGGTGAGCAGCGCGACCGTTCGCACGCCGTGCGCCGTGCCCAGCTCGACCATCGTGCGCGCCAGTTCACGGGCCATGCCGACGTCCTTCATGAAGGCGCCCGTGCCGACCTTGACGTCCAGGACCAGCGCGCCCGTGCCCTCGGCGATCTTCTTGCTCATGATCGAGCTGGCGATCAGCGGAATGGCCTCGACGGTGCCGGTGACGTCGCGCAGCGCGTACAGCTTGCGGTCGGCCGGGGCGAGGCCGTCGCCGGCGGCGCAGATGACCGCGCCCACGTCCCGCAGCTGCCGGACGAACTCGTCGTTGCTCAGCGCGGCCCGCCAGCCGGGTATCGACTCCAGCTTGTCGAGGGTCCCGCCGGTGTGTCCGAGGCCGCGCCCGGAGAGCTGCGGCACCGCCGCGCCGCACGCGGCGACCAGCGGCGTGAGCGGCAGCGTGATCTTGTCGCCGACGCCGCCGGTGGAGTGCTTGTCGACGGTCGGGCGGGACACCGCGGACAGGTCCAGCCGCTCGCCGCTGGCGATCATCGCCGCGGTCCACCGGGCGATCTCGGCGGACGTCATCCCGCGCAGCAGGATCGCCATGGCCAGCGCGGACATCTGCTCGTCGGCGACGACGCCCTTCGTGTACGCGTCGACGACCCAGTCGATCTGCGCGTCGGACAGGCTCAGCCCGTCCCGCTTCGCCCGGATAACATCAACCGCCGCATACTCGCTCATGCCGTCGCCTCCGCTTGCGCTCCAGCGACGACATGAGTCAGACACTGGCCTGATGATTCGCTCGCAAGCTCGCTCATGATTGCTCCCACCTAGTACCGATCCCTTCGGGCGGCTCGCCCTCGCCCGCCCAGGACAGGCCGCCGTCGGCGTCCACCACCACGATCCTCGGGGTGCGGGTGAGTCCCCAGGTCACCGCGGCGCCGGCGGTCGGGAAGATGGGGGCCTCCTCGAGGATGCCCTTCTCGGCGTCGATCTCGTCCGGGCTGCCCGCGGAACGCTCCCAGTAGCCCGTCCAGACCTGCTCGCCCCCGGAGAGATCGGGGTGCACGAAGACGGTCCCGCGCCCCCGCCACTTGGCCAGCTGTGCCGGCACGGCCGGCACCGCGGACGGCCCGGTGACCTTCTCGATGTCGTCGGGGCCGAACGCGTTCGGCAGCAGCTGTGCCAGGGTCAACGGCCGGGGCAGCGCCTCGACCAGGCACTCGGCGCCACCGTGCTCGTAGAGCAGCTGCCGGCAGCGCCCGCAGGGCATCAGCGGCAGGCCGTTGGCGTCGACGCAGGACACCGCGACGAGGCGGCCCCCGCCGGTGGCGTGCAGCGAGCTGACCAGACCGCACTCGGCGCAGAGGCCGATGCCGTACGAGGCGTTCTCGACGTTGCAGCCGACGACCACCCGGCCGTCGTCGACCAGCCCGGCCACCCCCACCGGAAAGTCGGAGTAGGGGGCGTAGGCATGCCGCATCGCCTCGATGGCGGCGGCGCGCAGCGCGGGCCAGTCGATCTCCATGCCGCCGATTCTGCACCACCACCGATCCCGCCTGATGCGGCTCCCCTGAACGGCTAGCTCTTCACGTAGGGCTGTCCGTCGGCCGCGGGTGCGCGTACGCGGCCGACCAGGCCCGCCACCGCCACGATCGTCGCGAGGTACGGCAGCATGTTCAGGAACTGGCTCGGCACCGAGCTGCCCGCCACGCTCAGATACGTCGCGAGCTTCTGCGTGAAGCCGAAGAACAGCGCCGCACCCAGCGCCCCGAACGGGGTCCAGCGGCCGAAGATCAACGCCGCCAGGGCGATGAAGCCCGCGCCGGCCGTCATGTTCTTGTTGAAGCTGCCCGTCGCCACCAGCGTGAAGTACGCGCCGCCCGCGCCCGCGACCAGGCCGCCCACCAGCACGTTCGCGTACCGGAGGCCGCGGACGCGGATGCCGACCGTGTCGGCCGCCGTCGGGTGCTCGCCGACCGCCCGGGTGCGCAGGCCCCAGCGGGTCCGGGTGAGCCCGAAGTGGATCACGAACACCAGGATCAGGGCGAGCCAGACCAGCAGGTTCGCCTCGAACAACACCGGGCCGACGACCGGGATGTCGGCGAGGCCGGGGATGCGCCACTCGGGCATCCGCGGCGGCTCGTTGTACGACTGCGCGTCGGGCTGCATGAGCCGCTCGTAGAGGAAGCCGGTCATGCCCACCGCGAGCAGGTTGAGCACGATGCCCACCACGACCTGGTCCACCAGGTAGCGGATCGCCAGCACCGCCAGGATCGCCGCGATGAGCAGGCCGCCGATCGCGGCGCTGAACAGGCCCAGCCAGACGCTTGTCGCCATCGTGCCGACCAGGGCCGCGCCGAACGCTCCCATCAGGAACTGGCCCTCGATGGCCACGTTCACCACGCCGGAGCGCTCGCCCAGCACGCCCGCGAGCGCGCCCAGCAGCAGCGGCACCGCCAGTTCGAGCGTGCCGCTCGCCGTGTCGACCAGCGGCAGGAACTTGCCCGCCACCTGCCAGCACAGGAACGACAGGACGAAGGCGAGGATGCCGAGGGTGAGCACGAACGTCTGCTGCCTGCGGGCCACGCCGGCCAGCAGGACCGCGCCGGCGCCGAGCGCGACCAGGCCGAACACGATCGCGCCGACCTGACCGTTGATGGTGAGCGCGGCGCCCTTGGCGTCCTCGCCGAGGGTGAAGCGCGCCGTCTTGGACGGCGAGAGCGGGCCGAAGACCCCGATCGCCACCAGGCCGATCAGCACCAGCGCGGCGCCGAGCCGCCGCTGCCGGTCCCAGAATCTCTTCGGGGCCGTGGCCTCCGTCAGCTCCTCCACTGTCGCCGTCGACACCGGGGTCACCAGCCCTTCGCCATCGATGCGCCGAGCCGCGCGGAGCGGGCGGCTCGCAGGTGGAAGATCGCCTTCACCAGGGCCGGTGCGGCGATGAAGATGACGATCAGCGCCTGTAGCACCGTCACCAGCTCCAGGGAGATGCTCGAGAACGACTGCATCCGGTTGCCGCCGGCGCGCAGCGCGCCGAAGAGGATCGCGGCGAGCAGCGTGCCCCACGGTCGGTTGCGGCCGAGCAGGGCGACGAGCAGGCCGTCGAAGCCGATGTTGCCGACCACCTGCGTGGTCAGGGCGTGCGCGGTGCCGAGTACCTGGGTGGCGCCGCCGAGACCGGCGAGGCCGCCGGCCGCGACCATGAGCAGCGTGTAGGTCTTGCCGACGCTGATGCCCGCGGTCTTCGCGGCGGCCGGGTTGGCGCCGACGGCCCGCAGCTCGAAGCCGAACGACGACCGGTTGAGCAGCCAGGCGACCGCGGCCGTGGTCAGCACCGCGAGCACGATGCCCAGGTTGACCCGGACCTCGCCGCCGACGGCGAGCAGCTGCGCCGACTCGTCGACCGGCTCGCTGATGGCGTCGCTGCGGCCGGTCGCCTGGATGCCCTTCTGCAGGATCAGCCAGCCCAGGAACAGGCTGGCCGTGTAGTTCAGCATGATCGTGACGATGACCTCGTGCGCGCCGGTCCGGGCCTTGAGGATGCCCGGCACGAAGCCCCACAGCGCGCCGCCGAGCAGGCCGGCCAGCAGCGCCGCGACCAGGTGGATCACCGGCGGCAGCGGCAGCAGGAAGCCGGCCAGCGCGGCGAAGACCGTGCCCATGATCGCCTGGCCCTGGCCGCCGATGTTGAAGAGGCCGCCGCGGAACGCCAGGGCCACCGAGAGGCCGGTGAAGACCAGCGGGGCCGCATAGGTCAGCGTCTCCGAGATCGGGAAGAACACCTGCTTGAGGGTCCCGGTGCCGTTCGCCCAGGCGGTGACGGCCGCCGGGTCGACGATCGCGCCCTTGAACAGGTCCGCGTACGCGTTGCTGACGACGGTCCAGCTGGCGTTGAGGGCGTCGGCCGGGCGGGCGGTCAGGTACGAGAACGTCTGCAGCACCGCGGGGTCGGAGACGATGATCAGGATCGCGCCGATGAACAACGCCAGCACGATGGAGAGCACCGTCACCGTGACCGTGTTGGCGGACCACAGATTGTGCAGGAAGTGACTCATGAACGAGTCGTCGCCGCCCGGCTTCGCCTTGCCGGGAGCGGCGGCGGGCGCGGCCTTGGCGCCCGTTGCCGGCTTCGGGGCCGGCTCGTCGGCAGGCGGCGGTGCGCCGACCGGTCCGTCCGTGGTCACTTGGTCCCCTTCTCTGCAACCCCGTCGCCGTCGGCGTCGTCCGCATCCGGTACCGGCACGACCGCGTCCGGATCAGTGATTCCGGCCATCAGCAGGCCGATCTCCTCGCGCGGCGTGTCCGGGGAGACGATCGCCAGGATCCGGCCCCGGTACATGACCGCGATCCGGTCGGCGAGCCCCACGACCTCGTCCAGTTCGCTGGAGACCACCAGTACGGCCGTGCCGACGTCCCGCTCGGCCACGATCCGCCCGTGGATGAACTCGATCGAGCCGACGTCCACGCCGCGGGTCGGCTGCGACGCGATGAACAGCCGCAGCGGCCGGGACAGCTCGCGGGCAACGACGACCTTCTGCTGGTTGCCGCCCGACAGGGTGCTCACCGCCGAGGACGGCGACGACGTGCGGATGTCGAACTGCTCGACCCGCTCCCGCGCCGCCGCCAGGACGGCCGCCGGGTTGAGCCGGAAGGCGTTGCCGTACGGCGCCCGGTCGTACTGGTCGAGCACCAGGTTCTCCGCGACGGAGAACTCCTTGACCACGCCGTCGAGGCTGCGGTCCTCGGGCACGTAGCCGATGCCGGAGCGCAGGATCTGCTTGGTGCTCATCTTGGTCAGGTCCTCGTTGTCGACCGTGATCTCGCCGCCGCGCGGCTGGCGCAGGCCCATCACGGCCTCGACGAGTTCGGTCTGCCCGTTGCCCTGCACGCCGGCGATGCCGAGCACCTCACCGGCGCGCACGACCAGGTCGACCCCGTCGACGGCGCGCACGCCGCGGTCGTCGTCCACGATCAGGCTGGAGATCTTGAGAACCTCCCGGCCCGGCTCGGACGGCGCCTTGCTGACCTCGAGGCTGACCGCGCGGCCGACCATGAGGGCGGCGAGCTCGTCCTCGGGGGTCGAAGGCTCGGCGGTGCCGACGGTCCGGCCGCGCCGGATCACGGTGATCCGGTCGGCGATCGACTTGACCTCTTTGAGCTTGTGGGTGATGAAGACGATCGACTTGCCGGCGGCGGCGAGCCCGCGCATGACCGTGAGCAGCTCTTCGGTCTCCTGCGGGGTCAGCACCGCGGTCGGCTCGTCGAGGATGAGCAGGTCGACGTCGCGGGTCAGCGCCTTGACGATCTCGACGCGCTGCTGCGCGCCGACGGGCAGGTTCTCGACCAGGGCGTCGGGGTCGACCGGCAGGCCGTACCGCTCGGAGACCTCGAGGACCTCGCGCCGGGCCCGGCGGCGGTCCAGGAAGCCGGCCCGGGTCTTCTCCGCGCCCAGCGCGATGTTCTCCGCGACGGTGAAGACGGGCACGAGCATGAAGTGCTGGTGGACCATGCCGATGCCGGCGGCGATGGCGTCGCGGGGGCTGCGGAAGGTCCGCACCTCGCCGTCTACGAGCACCTCGCCCTCGTCGGGCTGCAGCAGCCCGTAGAGCTGGTTCATGAGGGTGGACTTGCCGGCACCGTTCTCGCCGAGCAGGGCATGCACCTCGCCGGGCTCGACGGTCAGGTCGATGTGGTCGTTGGCCACCAGGTCGCCGAAGCGCTTGGTGATGCCGCGCAGTTCGAGTCTCAGCGGAATCTCCTGCAGACGAGAGGCTGGTGATCAACGGGGGGACGTTAGCAGCCTGAGCAGAGCCGCCGCGCAGGCCGCGGAAACCCGCGACCGCGCGGCGGCCGGAATGCTAGATCTAACCGCGGATCACTTGGGTGCGTTGGCCGACTCGACCTTGACCGTGCCCGCGATGATGTCCGCCTTGAGCTTGTCGATCTCGGCCTTGAGGGCGGGGTCGACCTTGCTCTCGAACTCGTGGTACGGCGCGATCGAGACGCCGTTGTTCTCCAGCGTGCCGAGGTAGCCCGGGGTCGCGGCAAGCGGCTTGCCGGTCGCACCGTCCACGACGGCCTGCTCGACGGCGTCGGTGATGTTCTTGACGACCGTGGTCAGGAAGACGCCGCAGTACTGCTCGGCGCTCTTGCAGCCGTCCTGGTCGACCCAGATGACCGAGACCTTGCCGTTGGACGCCTTGGCGACGTCCGCGGTGCCGAGGCCCGTGCCGCCGGCCACCGGCATGACGACGTCGGCGCCCTGCGCGACGAACGTGTTGGTGATCGACTTGCCCTTGTTCTGGTCACCGAAGTTCTCGGCGAACGTGCCGTTCTGCTTGGCCTTGTCCCAGCCGAGCACGGCGACGTTCTTGCCCTTGACCTTGTTGTAGTGCGCGACGCCGTCGGCGAAGCCGTCCATGAAGACGGTCACCGGCTTGATCTTCAGGCCGCCGTAGGTGGCCACCTTGCCCGACTTGGAGAAGCCTGCGGCCAGGTAGCCGGCCAGGAACGCGGCCTGCTCGGTGGCGAACTGCATCGGGAAGACGTTGGTGACGCCCGGGATGGCGCTGTCCACGATGCCGAACTGCTGGCTGGGGTTCTCCTTCGCGACCTTCTCGGTGGCGCCGCCCATCAGACCGCCGACCGAGAGGATGAAGTTGCACTTCTGCGTGACGAACTGCCGCAGGTTGGGCTCGTAGTCGGCCTCGGCAGTCGACGCCACGTACTTCGGGTCGACGCTGCTCTGTGCTTCCTTCGCGGCCTGCAGGCCGGCCCACGCCGAGGCGTTGAACGACTTGTCGTCGATGCCACCGGTGTCGGTGACCATGCAGGCCTTATATGCCGCCGCGGTGCTCGCGCCGGAGCCGCTCGGGGTCTCTTCAGGGGCGTCGCCACAGGCAGCGGCGGCGAGCGAGAGCCCACCCGCCGCGAGAATCGCAACGATTCGCTTCCCACGTACTGGGCGCAAGACGCCCTCCTTCCACAGCGCACCGACACCTCGCGGTGCGTCTCTGGCGGGAGCGTAGCCGCAGGCCAGGGCGGCGGCAGGAAATCGGCCCGGACTGTTGGCGCACCGTTATCTGGATGCAATCGCGTCGGCTCCTTAACGCCTCTTTAGCAGGCGTGGGGCGGCAATTGCCCGGTTGGCCGGGTAACCGGCCATCAATCTTCCGGCACCGGCCCGCCCGTGGCGGCGCTTTCTCCGGCGTTACGCGGGCGCGGGGCCGCCTTACGCCAGGCGCGGACGCCGAGCACGCCCACCGTCGTGCCGATGAGGAGCGACGCGCCGATGAGCAGGGCGTGCACCCAGAGGAACGACGTCGGGGCGCCGCCGGCGAAGGACCGGTCGTCCTTCCAGATCGCCACCCCGAACCGGGGCCAGATCAGCCAGGTCCAGACACCGACCGCCACCAGGAACGCCGACCACCGTCGCGAGAGCACCACGCCGAGCAGTATGCGCGCGCCGGGGGCGGCCGTCCGGCGCCGCCCCGGCGATCCGCCACGCCTCAGAGCGCCAGCGCGGGCTCGCGCTCCACCGGGACCGGCGCGACCTCGGCGGCGGGCCCGGCCAGCCCGCGCCGTCCGACCGCGACCAGAACCAGACCCCCAACCGCGTACGCGCAGAGCACCCAGATCGCGGCGCCGGCACCGTTACCGTCGAAGTAGGCGACCGAGCGGAGCAGCGTCGAGCCCGCGCCGATCGGCAGGAGCTGCCCGACGGCTCCCCACGGCTGCGGCAGCAGCTCCGCGGCCGAGCTGACGCCGGAGAGCGCGTTGCCGACGAGGAACACGGTCAGGGCGCCGAGCGCCAGCCCGGCCCGGTCCAGGACGGCGGCCAGCCCCGCGACGGTCCCCGCCACGGCGAGCCCGAACAGGCCCATCACGGCCGCGTTGCTCAGATAGTCGCCGGGCAGCACGCCGAGCCAGTACTGCTGGACCGCCGCGCCGCACAGGCCGGCGAGGACGGCGAACGTGCCGAGCGCGAGCAGCCGGGCGCCGCGGCGCTTGACGAGCAGGAAGGTCAGGATCCCGGCGAGCAGGCTGGTCATCGCGAGCGGCAGGAAGCCCGAGCCGAACCCGGCGCCGCGCGGGTCGTCCGCGTCGGCCGGCACGACGTCGACGACCGGAACCGGCCGGCCCTCGCCGAGCGTTGCGGTGGCCTGGGTCAGCAGGCTCGCCACGGTCGGCCCGGCGGCGGAGGCGACGTGCAGCGACGGCCCCTGCGGCCCGAGGACGATCGCGCCGTAGACGTCGCGGTTTCTGATCGCCGCGTCGGGGTCGGCGACCACCCGGACGTCGAAGGCGCCGGGGTGTGCCGCCGCGAGCCGCGCGGCGAGCTGGTCGGCCGCGGGCGCCGGGCCCGCGACGGCGATGGGCAGGTCGCGCGGCTCGAGGTTGGCAGCCGGCCCGGCGAACAGCGGCACCAGCAGGGCCTGAAGTGACACCGCGGCCACGGCGACGAGGACGGCCAGGGAGGTTGCTTTCGGCAGCCTGGACATGTCGGTCTCCTAAAACGAATGCTCGTTCTCTATGCTCGACAGCTTGCCCCCGGCGGCCAGAGGTGTCAAGAATGAGCGTTCGTTTTACACTGTGCGGCGTGCCACGCGTATCCGAAGACCACCTGACCGCACGCCGCGAGCAGATCCTCGCCGCGGCCCGCCTGTGCTTCCTGCGTAACGGGCTGCACAACACGTCGATGCAGGATCTGATCCAGGAGGCCGGCCTGTCGGTTGGCGCGGTCTACCGCTACTTCAAATCGAAGAACGAGATCATCAGCGCCATCTCCCAGAGCGTCGCGGGCCGCCTGGTCGTACAGCTCGAGGAGGTCGCGGCGCTGGATCTGAGCGTGCAGGAGGCGATGAGCCGGGTGCTGGACCTCGCCGACGCACAGGCCGGCCCGGACGGCTTCTTCCCGCTGGCGCTGCAGGTCTGGAGCGAGGCGGTCCTCGATCCCGCGATCGGCGCGATCGTCCGCGAGCGCTACCTCGAGCTGCGGCAGCCCTTCCTGACGATCGCCCGGCGGGCGGTCGAGCGTGGCGAGTTCGGCCCCGACACCGACGTGGCGGCCATGTCGGCCGTGCTGTTCGGCATGATCCCGGGCTATGCGCTGCAACGTCAGCTCGTCGGCCACCCGGACAAAGAGACCTACCTGATCGGCGTGCGCACCCTGCTCGGCTGACCGGGCGCGGCGCCGCCTGGGCGGATCAGCCGCCGGCGGTCAGCTTCGCCGCGATGCGGCCGAAGCCGGCGCGCACCTCGGCCCGGGACGGCGGGCGGCCCGGGGTGGTGCGGCGCGGCTCGTCGCCCGCGGTGATGTCCTCGGCGTCGAGCCCGGGCTCCTGCCCGAACCGGGCCAGCTCGATCTCGTCGCGGATCGCCGCCACGTCGGCGAGCGGCAGCAGCGGCTCGACCACCGCCATCAGGTCCTCGTCGGCCACGACGGCCTGGGCCAGCGCGAGGGCGTGCGGCCGCTCGTACGGCCCGCAGACCAGCGGAGCCCACTCCTCCTCGTCGTCGAGCGCGCCGATGGTGATGATCCACGGCAGGTCCGCCACCGGTGAGTCCGGCGGCAGGTGCAGCGTCACGAGGGTGCCCACCCGCTCATCATTGCGGCCGGTCGTGCCGAATCCAGGTATTTTGCCCCACCGGAGCGTTTTTATCGTCGGCGGACAGGTCCACCACGCGGCCGTGCGGACTGGTCGCCGCCCAGGCCGCGCCGAAGAGCAGCAGCTGATTGAAGACATAGAGATAGACCAGGACGCCGACGGCGCTCGCGACCAGGGCGTACGCCGGATTGCGCTCGACCAGGTTGACGAAGAACCTGCCGACGGTGTTCAGCAGGGTGATGCCGATGCCGACCTGCAGCACCGGCGGGAGCATCCGGCGCGCGGTCATCCGCAGGCGTGGCACCGCGGCCAGCAGGGCCGCCGCGAGCACCATGTTGATCGCCACGGTCAGGATCAGGTTGACGGCGGAACGCAGGATCGGGGCCCGGTCGCCGGCGATCCACTCCAGCAGCTCCTCCAGGCCGTACACGGCGAACACCGAGACGGCGAGCAGCAGGAGGATGCCGATCAGGACCAGCAGGTCGACGGCCTGCCGGACGCCGATGTAGCCGGGCTGCTCGTTGAGGCGCCAGATCAGCCGCTGCGAGGAGCGGATCGCCTCGACCCAGCCGATGCCGGTGAAGATCAGGCCGACGATGCCGACGATGCCGACGGTGCGTCCGCTGTCGACGATGGCCTGCACGTCCAGGAACGGCAGGTTCTGCTCCAGGAACTCCTGCACGACCTCGAACAGGTCGACGTTCGAGTTGATCAGGAATCCGAAGACCGAGTAGCCGATCAGGGTCAGCGCGAACACCGCGAAGAAGCCGTAGTAGGCGATCGCCGCCGCGAGCCGGCCGCCCAGCACCGCCTCGTAGCGAAGCCAGGCCCGGCAGAAGTGGTCGAACTGTGGGGAGCGGTGCCGCAGGGCCATGATCCGGGACTCGACCGCCGCGTACGCCCGGTCGATGGCGTTCACGCCGCCGACCGTACCCAATGGAGTGGTTGCTGTCTCTGCAGGCCCGCCCGCGTTTTCCGCGGTCTCGTCCGGCGGGGGAGGCTCGCTAACGCAGGCCGCCCAACGGATAGTCCCGGCGGCGCTGCCACGGGCCCTCGCCGCCGTGTGAGAAGAGGGTGAACGAGCCGACGTCGAAGCGCGCCGAGAAGCCGGCGAGGTCCTCGAACACCGCGTCGAGGGCGTCGCTCGGCACGTCCTGCGCGACGGTGACGTGCGGGTGGTACGGGAACCGGGTGTCGCGGTGTATCCCGTCGGCGGCGGCGATGGCGGCCGCGAGCAGCTCACACTCGCTGATGCCGACGGCCAGGGTCACGAAGACGACCTCGGTGATCGGCCGGAAGGTGCCGGTGCCGCGCAGGTGGATGGTGAAGGGGTCCTGCGCCGAGGCCACCGCCTCGAGGTGCTTCTCGACGGCGGGCAGCGACTCGGTGGAGATCTCGGTCGGACCGAGCAGCGTGACGTGCGCCGGCGTGTATGCGGCCTGCGGATCGCCGGCCTCGCCGCGGCGCCGGGTCAGCTCCGAGCCCCACGGCTCGGGGATGTCGATCGCGACGCCGATGCGCGTCGTGCCCTCGGCCACCTGGGTCAGGCTCCGCGCGAGGGGCTGAGGAAGCCGATGTGCTGGTACGCGCTCGCCAGCGTGACCGCCGAGACGGCGCGCGCCTTGTCGGCGCCGACCGCGAGGATCTTGTCCAGGTAGCCCGGGTCCTCGAGGTAGGCGCGGGTGCGCTCCTGGATCGGCTTGACGAACTCGACCACGATCTCGGCGAGGTCCTTCTTGAGGTCGCCGTAGCCGCGGCCGTCGTACTGCTCGAGCAGTTCGTCTATGGTCCGGCTGGTCAGCGCGGCGTAGATGGTCAGCAGGTTGCTGATGCCCGGCTTGTTCTCCTCGTCGTAGAGGATCTCGCGACCGGTGTCGGTGACCGCCGACTTGATCTTCTTGGCCGAGCGGGCCGGCTCCTCGAGCAGCTCGATGATGCCGTTCGGCGACGACGCGGACTTCGACATCTTCGACGTCGGGTCCTGCAGGTCGGTGATCTTCGCGGTGTCGCGCACGATGTAGGCCGACGGCACGGTGAACGTCGGGCCGAAGCGGGTGTTGAAACGCTGCGCCAGGTCGCGGGTCAGCTCGAGGTGCTGACGCTGGTCCTCGCCGACCGGCACGGCGTCGGCCTGGTAGAGCAGGATGTCCGCCGCCTGCAGGATCGGGTAGGTGAACAGCCCGACGCTTGTGGTGTCGGAGCCCTGCTTCGCCGACTTGTCCTTGAACTGGACCATCCGGCCGGCCTCGCCGAACCCGGTGATGCAGCTCATCACCCAGGCGAGCTGGGCGTGCTCGGGCACGTGTGACTGCACGAACAGGGTGCAGCGTTCGGGGTCCAGACCCAGTGCGAGCAGCTGCGCGACCGAGAGCCGGGTGCGGGCGCGCAGGGCTACCGGGTCGTGCCCCATGGTGATGGCATGCAGGTCGACGACGCAGTAGAAGGCGTCGGCGGTCTCCTGCATCGCGACCCAGTTCCGGACCGCACCGAGATAGTTGCCGAGGTGGAATGAGTCGGCAGTCGGCTGGATGCCGGAGAGCACCCGAGGACGGTGGTCGGCGTCGGACATGAGCGCCATTGTGTCAGTCTCGGCTGGCTTTCCGTCAAACGCCCGGCTACCGATGGTCTGATGTTTGAATCTGTTGACTTATGAGCGTTCTTGGTGGAAAGCTAAGCTAGAGTTTCCGCGTCCGTCAAGCACGCGCTACGAAAGGTCACGACGTGAAACTGCTCGTCACGGGAGGCGCCGGCTACGTCGGCAGCGTCACCAGCCGGCTGCTGCTCGACGCCGGGCACGAGGTCACCGTGCTGGACAACCTCAGCACCGGCTTCCGGGAGGCTGTCGCCCCCGACGCGACCTTCGTGCAGGCCGACATCTCCGAGGCCGGCAGCGTACTGACCCCGGACGCGGGCTTCGACGCCGTGCTGCACTTCGCCGGCCTGATCGCCGCCGGCGAGTCCATGGCCAAGCCGGAGCTGTACTGGGACCACAACGTGGTCCGCTCCCTGGCCCTGCTCGACGCCGTCCGGGCCGCCCGGGTGCCCCGGTTCGTCTTCTCCTCCACCGCCGCCGTCTACGGCAACCCTACCGAGCTGCCGATCACCGAGGGCGCGGTCAAGGCGCCGACCAACACGTACGGCGCGACCAAGCTCACCTTCGACCACGCGCTGACCTCGGAGACGTTCGCGCACGGCCTCGCCGCGGTATCGCTGCGCTACTTCAACGTGGCCGGCGCATTGATCCGCCCCGACGGCACCGCCATCGGCGAGCGACACGACCCGGAGACCCACCTCATCCCGATCGCCCTGCAGGCCGCCGCCGGCAAGCGCGACAAGCTGCAGCTCTTCGGCGACGACTACCCCACCGTCGACGGCACCTGCGTGCGCGACTACATCCACGTACAGGACCTGGCCCGGGCGCACCTGCTGGCGCTCGACGCGGCCACCGGCGGCGAGCACCGGATCTACAACCTCGGCAACGGCAACGGCTTCTCCAACCGGCAGGTCGTCGAGGCCGTCCGCGAGGTCACCGGCGCCGACCTGCCGGTCGAGATCGCGCCGCGCCGCGACGGCGACCCGGCCACCCTGGTCGCGTCCTCGCAGCGGGCCCGCGACGAGCTCGGCTGGGTCCCCGAGAAGAACACCCTGAACGACATGATCGGCGACGCCTGGGCCTTCTACCGCAGCCACGTCGCGTGATCTGATCGTCGCCATGACTGACGCCTCCGCAGCCTTCGCCGCCGCGTTCGCAAGCGAGCCCACCGGCCGTTGGGCGGCGCCCGGGCGGGTCAACCTGATCGGGGAGCACACCGACTACAACGACGGCTTCGTGCTCCCGTTCGCCCTGCAGGAGCGGGTCGTGGCCGCCGCGGCCCCGTCGCCGGTTCCCGGCTGGACGGTGTGCTCGGACTTCGCGCCCCAGCCCGTCACGTTCACCTCCACCGACCTCGGCGCGGTCGAGGGATGGGCGGCGTACGTGGCCGGGGTGGTCTGGGCCCTGCGCGACGCGGGCTTCGAGGTGCCGCCGGCCCGGATCGCGATCTCCTCGGACGTGCCGGTCGGCGCGGGCGTCTCCTCGTCGGCGGCGCTGGAGTCGGCGGTGCTCACGGCGCTGGTGGACCTCGGCGGCCTCGACCTGCCCGTGGCGGCGCGCCCGGCGCTGGCGCAGCGGGCGGAGAACGTCTACGTCGGTGCGCCGACCGGGATCATGGACCAGTCGGCCTCGATCCGCTGCGAGCAGGGCAGTGCGTTGTTCCTGGACTGCCGGTCGCTCGCGGTCGAGCAGATCCCGTTCGACCTCGCGGCCGCCGGCCTGGCCATCCTGATCGTCAACAGCAACGCGCCACACCGGCACGTCGACGGCGAGTACGGTGCCCGCCGCAGATCGTGCGAGGAGGCGGCGCGGATCCTCGGCGTGCCGGCCCTGCGCGACGTGAGCCCGGACGAACTGGACGAGGCGCTCACGAAGCTAGACGACGAGGTGATGCGGCGCCGGGTCCGGCACGTCGTCACCGAGAACCAGCGGGTGCTGGACACCGTGGAGTTGCTGCGCGCGGGACGGATCCGGGAGATCGGCCCGCTCATGACGGCATCGCACGCCTCGATGCGCGACGACTTCGAGATCACGGTCCCGGAGGTCGACGTGGCGGTGCGGGCGGCGCTGGCGGCGGGCGCCTACGGGGCCCGGATGACCGGCGGCGGGTTCGGCGGCTGCGTCCTGGCCCTGATCGACGCGGACCGGGCGCAGGCGACGACGGCGGCGGTGGAACGCGCCTACGCCGAACACGGCTTCACGGCACCGGCGACCTGGTCGGCCACCCCCGGACCGGGCGCCACCCGCCTGGCCTGACCAACAGGACGCCAACCGGCCGTGTGCCCTACCTGAAGACGCGTCACCCCGCCGGGCCGGGAGCCGGGCGGGGTGACGTTTCGATCCGGAGATCTACTGGGCTTCGATGATCATTCCGGCGCCGACCGTGCGGTTGGTCGCCTCGTCGATCAGGATGAAGCCGCCCGTCGTGCGGTTGCGGCGGTACTCGTCGGCCAGCAGCGGGACCGTGGTGCGCAGCTTGACCCGGCCGATCTCGTTCAGGGACAGCTGCGGCGCGCTCTCGTCGCGGTGCAGCGTGTTCACGTCGAGCCGGTACTGCAGGCCGCGGACCACCGTGCGGGCCGAACGGGTCGTGTGCTTGATCGTGTACTTCGCACCCACGCGCAGCGGCGCCGTCTCGTCCATCCAGCAGACCATCGCCTCGACGTCCTGCGCGACCGCCGGGGCGTTGTGCGGCCGGCAGATCATGTCGCCGCGCGAGATGTCGATCTCGTCGGTGAGCCGGACCGTGACCGACATCGGCGGGAACGCCTCGTCGACCGGGCCGTCCGCGGTGTCGATCGCGGCGATCTTGCTGGTCATGCCGGACGGCAGCACCATCACGTCGTCGCCGGGCTTGAGCACGCCCGAGGCGACCTGGCCCGCG
This sequence comes from Actinoplanes sp. NPDC049118, assembly GCF_040648555.1. Classification (NCBI taxonomy): domain Bacteria; kingdom Bacillati; phylum Actinomycetota; class Actinomycetes; order Micromonosporales; family Micromonosporaceae; genus Actinoplanes; species Actinoplanes sp. NPDC049118. Next base: position 34,714 of record NZ_JBEZDY010000004.1, on the reverse strand, counting down.
TAGCCGCGGTAGTCGGTGACGACGGTGGACTGCGGGCGGATCACGTACTGCACCGGGAAGCGCACGTCGACCAGGTTGCGGTCCGAGGCGATGTGCACGTGCTCCAGGTGGTGCAGCAGCGACGGGCCCTCGTACCACGGGCTCTTCTCCGAGCGGGAGGCGATGTTGTCGCCCTCGAGCGCCGAGACCGGGATGATGGTCAGGTCGGGGATCTCGAGCTTGGCCGCGAACGAGGTGAACTCGTCGGCGATCTTCTCGTAGACCTCGCGGTCCCAGTCGACCAGGTCCATCTTGTTGACGCAGAGCACCAGGTGCGGCACCCGCAGCAGCGAGGTGAGGAACGCGTGCCGGCGGGACTGCTCGACCAGGCCCTTGCGGGCGTCGACCAGGATCAGCGCCAGGTCGGCGGTCGAGGCGCCGGTGACCATGTTCCGGGTGTACTGGATGTGCCCCGGGGTGTCGGCGATGATGAACTTGCGCCGCGGCGTCGCGAAGTAGCGGTACGCCACGTCGATCGTGATGCCCTGTTCCCGCTCCGCGCGCAGCCCGTCGGTGAGCAGCGCCAGGTTGGTGTACTCGTCGCCACGCGCGGCGCTGACCGCCTCGACGGCCTCGAGCTGGTCGGAGAAGAGCGACTTTGTGTCGTAGAGCAGCCGGCCGATCAGGGTCGACTTGCCGTCGTCCACGCTGCCGGCGGTCGCGAACCGCAGCAGGTCCATGCTGCGGGCGGCAGCCTCGTCGGACTCCAGAACTGCCTGACTCATCAGAAGTAGCCTTCCCGCTTGCGGTCTTCCATCGCGGCCTCGCTGACCTTGTCGTCGCCCCGGGTGGCGCCGCGCTCGGTGATCCTGGTCGCCGCCACCTCGTCGATGACCTTCTCGACCGTGTCGGCGTCGGAGAGCACCGCGGCGGTCTGCGACGCGTCGCCGACCGTGCGGTAGCGCACCGTGCGGGTCTCGACCTTCTCGCCGGCCCGCGGGACGATGAACTCGTTGACCGCGTAGAACATTCCGTCGCGCTCGACGACCTCGCGGTCGTGCGCGTAGTAGATGCTCGGCAACGAGAGCCGTTCCTTGGCGATGTAGTGCCACACGTCCAGCTCGGTCCAGTTCGAGAGCGGGAACACGCGGATCGACTCGCCGGGGTGGTGCCGGCCGTTGTACAGCGACCACAGCTCGGGGCGCTGGTTCTTCGGGTCCCACTGGCCGAACTCGTCGCGGAAGCTGAACATCCGCTCCTTGGCCCGGGCCTTCTCCTCGTCGCGGCGGGCGCCGCCGAAGAGCGCGTCGAAGCGGTACTTCTCCACCGCCGCGAGCAGCACCGGGGTCTGGATCCGGTTGCGGGTGCCGTCGGGCAGCTCGCGGACCAGGCCGGAGTCGATGGACTCCTGCACGCTGGCGACGACCAGGTTCAGCCCCAGTTCGGTGACCCGGGCGTCGCGGTACTCCAGGACCTCGGGGAAGTTGTGGCCGGTATCGACGTGCATGACCGGGAACGGTATGCGCGCCGGCGCGAACGCCTTCTCCGCGAGGCGCAGCATGACGATCGAGTCCTTGCCGCCGGAGAAGAGCAGCACCGGGCGCTCGAACTCCGCCATGACCTCACGCATGACGAAGACGCTCTCGGCCTCGAGAGCGTCGAGATGCGAGACGCGGTATGGCTTTGTCTGGCTCATCGGTTCCAGACCTTTCGGGTGTCGGCCGAGCTGTTTGCGCGGGGGTCAGGTTACGGGAGGTGACGCTGCAACGCTGCAAGCAACCGGGGAGCGAGATCCTTACGACAGACCACCAGATCCGGCAACTTAGGATCGGCCTGGTTGTATTTCAACGCAGTCCCGTCGATTCGGGAAGCATGTAGTCCAGTGGCCGACGCCACAGCCACCGGGGCGGCGCTGTCCCACTCGTACTGCCCGCCCGCGTGTACGTACGCGTCGGCCTCGCCGTTGATCACCGCGGCGATCTTCACCCCGGCCGATCCCATCGGCACCAGCTCGGCGCCGATGTCCTCGGCGAGGGCGGTGACGAAGGCCGGCGGCCGGGTGCGGCTGGCGGCGATCCGGATCGGCCCGCCGGTCGCGGCCTCCAGCGGCAGCGGCGGGTACGCGGGCGGCACGTCGGTGGCGAGCGTGCGGTGCCGGGCCGGCATCGCGACGGCACCCGCGGACAGGCAGTTCGGGCGCGAACAGTCGGCGGTCCAGAGCGCCACGTGCACGGCCCAGTCGGTGCGGCCCTCCTCGGAGAACTCCCGGGTGCCGTCGAGCGGGTCGACGATCCAGACCCGGGAGGCGTCGAGCCGGTCGGGACGGGCGGCGTGCTCGCCGCTCTGCCACGCGATGCGGGAGTGGTCGTCCTCCTCCGACAGCACCGCGTCGGCGGGACGCCAGCGGGCCAGCTCGGTACGCAGCAGCTCGTGCGCGGCCTTGTCACCGGCGGCCTTGAGCGCCGCGCCGTCGGCGTACCCCATCTCGTCGCGGACCCGGAGCAGCACCTGGCCGGCGCGGTCCGCCAGCCAGCGCGCGAACGCCGCGTCGATGACCGGCGGCGTGCCGCCGTCGGCGACCGGGTCGCGCTGACCGGTAACGCGCGCCGACGTCCTTGTCTGCTCGCCCATCGTCTCGCCTCTCATAGATGATCAGTACGCTCCAGATGAGCGAACAACCGCCGTCATGGTCCGCAAAAGGATCACCAGGTCCAAGCTGAGCGACCAGTTCTCCACATAGCGCAGGTCCAGCCTGACCGCCTCCTCCCAGGGCAGGTCCGATCGCCCGGAAACCTGCCAAAGGCCCGTCATGCCCGGCTTGACCGCGAGCCGGCGGCGCACGTCGTCGGCGTATGCGGCCACCTCCTCCGGCAGCGGCGGCCGCGGGCCGACCAGCGACATCCGCCCGGAGACGACGTTGAGCAGCTGGGGGAGTTCGTCCAGGGAGAGCCGGCGCAGCCACCGGCCCACCGGGGTCACGCGCGGATCGTCACGGATTTTGAAGAGCACACCGTCGTGCTCGTTGAGATGCCGGAGCTCGGCCAGCCGGGCCTCGGCATCGACGTACATGCTGCGGAACTTGAAAATGCGGAACTCGGACCCGTCACGCCCGACCCGCACCTGCCGAAAGAGTACCGGCCCGCGTGATGTCAACCGGACGCAGAGTGCGACGGCTAACAGCAGCGGGCCGAAGACGATGAGCAGGGCGAGGGCGCCGAAGCGATCGAAGAGGTCCTTCACGATGCGCGCGCCGCCGTGCAGCCGCGGGTGCTCGACGTGCAGCATCGGCAGGCCGTCGAACGGCCGGATCGTGGTTCGCGCGCCGGCCACGTCGACGAGCGCGCTGGCGACGACCAGGTCCACCTCGTCGCGCTCGAGGCGCCAGGCCAGCCGGCGCAGCGCGGTGCCGTCCAGCTCCGGGCAGCTCAGCACGACCACGGTGTCCGCGTCCGCGAGGTCGACCGCGCTCGCGACGTCGTCGAAGGTGCCGAAGACCGGCAGGTCGATCACGCCGTCGTGGTCCGGCGGCAGACACGCGCCGACCACCTCCAGGCCGTGGTACTTCTCCCGGCGCAGCTGACGGGCCGTACCGATGACCGACAGTTCGTGCCCGACCACCAGCACCCGACGCAGGCTCTCCCCCCGGGCCCGGGACATGTGCAGCCGCTTGCGCAGGACGAACCGCAGCACCACGGCGGCGCCGATCGCGGTCGGGAGCGCGACGAGCACGTAGGAGCGCGCCAGGTCCAGATCGAGCGCGTACGAGAAGACGGCCACCCCGGCGATCAGGCCGACGCCACCCCGGAGCACCCGCTGGTATTCGTCGGTGCCGACGAACAGGAACCGGCGCTCGTACGCCCGGCTCACCACCAGCACCGCCAGCAGCACCACCGGCAACAACGCCGACAGCAGCAGGTACCAGCGGTTGTAGGTGGTCACCTCGTCGCCGAAGCGCAGCCCGAACGTCACCCCGCCCGCCGCGATACCCGCCAGCAGATCGCAGGCGACGAGGGTGCGCACGTACCGCCGCTCCCAGCGCTGACGCCGGGACATCGCCGCATGGCGGCCGCGGACCCGGACGAAGGGCCGGGCGGCCGGCCGCGCGGCGGACGACCGGTTGGGCTCGGGCGACCACAGCCGCTCGATGGCCCGGTTGCGGGCCTGCTCGGCCAGGATGAGCCCGCCCGCGCCGGCCAGCGGCGCGGCGTTGTCGACGGCCTCGCCACCGAGCCGCGACGGCAACACGACCTTGGCGTTGCGGGACCGGTTCTGCAACGGCCGGTGCGCGTGCGGGCCGCGGTTGGTAGGCGGATGGTTGGCCAGGCCGTGACTGTCGGGGTACTGCTCCGCCTGCTGGACGTCGCGTACCTGCACCGTCGGGAGCAGCACCGTCGGCTCGCTCAAAGCCGCCTCGTGGCCCTCGGACAGGTCCTGTTGCACCCGAACCTCCCCCGCACCGCACGTGTCCGCACCGTTTCGGTGCGCTACGTGACCAACGCGCCAACCCGGGCGGCGTCACGGTTCGAAAGGCGGACAAGACGGATGAAAGGATCTATCCGTTTTGCCATCTTTACATCAGCTTCCGTGGTATTTGTTCTGCGCCCACTCCACGCCCTCGAGCACTACCGCCTCCACCACGTCGGCGGCCCGGTCGACCAGGAAATCCAGCTCCTTGCGCTCCGCACCGGAGAAGTCCGAGAGCACGTAGTCCGCCGGATCCTGCCGCCCCGGCGGGCGGCCGATACCGACGCGGACCCGCGCGTACTCCTTGCCGCCCAGCGATCTCGACATCGAGCGCAACCCGTTGTGGCCGCCCTCGCCGCCGCCGCGCTTCGCCCGCACCTGCCCGTACGGCACGTCCAGCTCGTCGTGGACGGCGATCACGTTCTCCAGCGGCACCTTGTAGAACTGGCTCAGCGCCGCGACCGGGGCGCCCGCCAGGTTCATGAACGTCAACGGCTTGGCCAGGATCAGCTTCGGCCCGCCGAAGCCCAGCCGGCCCTCCGCCGCCTCCGCCACCGCGCGCTTGTGCCGGCCGAATTTGCCGCCCACCCGCGACCCCAGCAGGTCGGCCACCATGAACCCCACGTTGTGCCGGTTGCCGGCGTACTCCCGCCCGGGGTTACCCAGGCCGACCACCAGCCACGGTGCGTCGTCGGTCATCTGCCGCGCCTCCTCTGTCGGCCCTTGCGGTCGGTCAAGACCCCGCACTACGAAAAGAGGGAAAGTGCCGGTCGGCACTTTCCCTGCAGATCGCGGTTCTTCGGGTCAGGAAGCGGATTCCCCGGAAGCCTCGGTCTCGGCGGCCGGGGCCTCGGCGGCCTCGCCGGTGTCGCCCTCGAGCTGCTCGGCGGTCTGCGCCGCGGACACGATCGCCAGCACGAAATCGGGGTCGACGGCGAGCTCGGTGCCCTTCGGCAGCGTCACGTCACCGGCGGTGACCTGCGAACCGGCCTCCAGGCCCTCGATCGAGACCTCGAAGCCGCTCGGCAGGTGCATCGCCTCGGCGACCACGGCCAGCGTGTTCGACTCGTTGACGACCAGGGTGTTGCGGGCGGCCTCGCCGACCAGCGTCACCGGGACGTCGACCTGGACCTTCTCGCCACGCTTGACGATGATCAGGTCCACGTGCTCGTAGGTGTCCTTGATCGGGTCACGCTGGATCGCCTTCGGCAGGGCGAGCGTCGCGCCCGTGCCACCGACGACGTCGATCGTGAAGACCTGGTTGAGGCCGCCGTGGCGGATCGCCGCGGCGAACTCACGGGCGGGAAGCGCGATGTGGACGGGGGCTTCGCCGTGGCCGTACAGCACGGCGGGCACGAGGCCGGCCCGGCGCGTGCGGCGGGCACCACCCTTGCCGAACTCGGTACGGGGCTCGGCGCTGATCTTTACCTCGGACACGGGGAAACTCCTGAAAACGTTGGAACGGGCGGCGTGAAAGTCGGCGTGCTGCGGGCAATCGGCGCTCGGCGAAGGGGGCGCGCGGGCACAGGCCCGGAGCACCGCGTCGATCACGGTGCCTCAAGCGAACTCCGCAGAATTGCAGCAGACCGCGTGGCACCCTCGCCGTGGCAACCGCACCAGCTTACCTGTCGCGTTGACAGGGAAACCGGCGGGTCCGGTCGGATCACCCTCCCTGTGAAAATTTCACTCGGAAGATGCAACTTGCATGCCCAGCTCAGCGCCGTTGCGGGCGCCCAGGAGCTGGGCCGGGATCAGCTCAGGCCACCGAAGAGCGTGGTCACCGAACCGTCGTCGAAAACCTCCCGGATCGCCCGGGCCAGCAGCGGGGCGATCGACAAAACAGTGATCTTGTCGAGCTGCTTCTCCGGCGGCAGCGGCAACGTGTTCGTCACCACGAGCTCGCTGATCCGGCTGTTCTTGAGTCGTTCGGTCGCCGGATCCGACAGCAACGCGTGCGTGGAAGCGACGATCACGTCGGCGGCACCCGAGTCGAACAGGATGTCCGCCGCCTTACAGATGGTCCCACCAGTATCGATCATGTCGTCGACGATCAGGCAGACCCGGCCCTCGACCTCACCGACAACGCGGTTCGCCACCACCTGGTTCGGCTTCAGCGGATCGCGCGTCTTGTGGATGAAAGCCAGCGGGCAGCCGCCCAGCCGGTCCGTCCAGCGCTCCGCCACCCGCACCCGGCCCGAGTCCGGCGCCACGACCGTCATCGGCCGGCCCTCGAACTTCTGCATCACGTGCTCGGCGAGGATGTCCATCGCGAACAGGTGGTCCACCGGGCCGTCGAAGAAGCCCTGGATCTGCGCGGTGTGCAGGTCGACCGTCAGGATCCGGTCGGCACCCGCGGTCTTCAACAGGTCCGCGACCAGCCGGGCCGAGATCGGCTCCCGGCCGCGGTGCTTCTTGTCCTGCCGCGAATACGGATAGAACGGCAGCACCACCGTGATCCGCTTCGCGGACCCGCGCTTCAGCGCGTCGACCATGATCAGGGTCTCCATGACCCACCGGTTCACGCCCTCGGTGACCGACTGGACGACGAACGCGTCCGAGCCCCGCACCGAGTCCTTGAACCGGACGAAGATCTCGCCGTTGGCGAACTCATACGAATCCGACGGGGTCGGCGCGACGCCGAGCACCTGTCCGATCTCCTCCGCCAGCTCCGGGAAGCCCTGGCCGGAGAAAAGCATCAAACTCTTACGGTTCTCCGCGACGATGCTGCCCATCGGCTCGTCCGCTCCCGTGCAATCGAGGGGGTTGTCACCTGAAGTATTACCCGGAGCCTTCCCGGCGCCACGTGACGGATCCAGGGCGTGGGATGCCTCACCCCAGCTTGCGCCGACCGGGGCGAGTCCTGCTTGGTTTGCCGCCACGTGGGGCGCAAGCCGGGCAACGCTCAGGCGCCGGCGTCCCCGGCCGGCGGCTCCTCGGACCGCGCCGCGGCCTCCGCCGAGACGGTTCCCGGCCGCTGACGCGCCGTCCACCCCTCGACGTTGCGCTGCGGCGCCCGGGTGACACCCAGATTGCCCGCGGGCACGTCCTTCTGGATGGCGCTGCCCGCCGCCACGTACGCGCCCGGACCGATCTCCACCGGCGCGATCAGCACGGTGTCGCTGCCGACGAAGGCGGCCTCGCCGACGATGGTGTGGTTCTTGTTCACCCCGTCGTAGTTCGCGAAGATCGTGCCCGCGCCGATGTTCGCCTTCGGCCCGATCGTCGCGTCGCCCACATACGTCAGGTGCGGCACCTTCGCGCCAGCGCCGAGCTCGGCGTTCTTGGCCTCGACGAAGCCGCCGATCTTCGCCTTGCGGCCCAGCCGGGTGCCCGGCCGCAGGAAGGAGTACGGGCCGACGGTGGCGTCCGGGCCGACCTGCGCGCCGATCGACTGCGTCCGCAGCACCGTCGCGCCGGTCGCCACCACGGTGTCGATAAGCGTCGTGTCCGGCCCGATCACCGCGCCGGTCGCGACCGACGTCGAACCCTGTAGCTGCGAATTCTGATCGATGACGGCGTCCGGCTCGAGCTCGACGGTCACGTCGATCCAGGTGGTCGCGGGATCGAGGATCGAGACACCGGCCCGCATCCAGGCGGTGTTGACCCGGTCCCGCAGCAGCGCGCGCAAACGCGCCAGCTCGGCCCGGTCGTTGCACCCGAGCGTCTCCAGGGCGTCGGCGGCCACGTAGACACCGACCGGGTGCCCGACGGCGGCGAGCAGGCCGAACACGTCGGTCAGGTACTCCTCGCCCTGGTCGTTGTCCGTCGAGAGCTTGCCCAGCGCCTCGCGCAGCAGCGCGGCGTCGAAGGCGTAGATCCCGGCGTTGATCTCACGGACCGCCCGCTCCTCGGCGGAGGCGTCCCGCTCCTCGACGATGCGCTCGAGGTTGCCGTCGCCGTCCCGCACGATCCGCCCCAGCCCGGCCGGATCCGGCACCTCGGCGGCGAGCACCGTGGCGCCCCGACTGGTGGACTCGTGCGCGGCGACCAGCGCCTCGACCGTCTCCGGGCGCAGCAGCGGCACGTCGGCGTTGAGCACGACGACGGTGCCGGAGGCCTCCGGAATGGCGTCGAGGGCGATCCTGACCGCGTGCCCGGTGCCGTTCTGCTCGGCCTGCAGGACCGGGGTGGCACCCGGGGCGATCTCGGTGAGGTGCGCGCGGACCTGGTCGGCCTTGTGGCCGACGACGACGACGGTGCGGGAGGCCCGCGCGGCAGCGGCGGCGTGCAGAACGTGGCCGAGCAGCGTGCGGCCGAGCAGCGGGTGCAACATCTTGGGCGTTGCGGACTTCATCCGCTTGCCCTCACCGGCGGCGAGAACGACGACGGTACGGCTCTGGGCCTGGCTCACGCGGGACTCCATTGATCGCAGTGGCTATGCATGATCACAGTGACGTGCAGAACGGCGGCGTCGGCTCAGCCGCGGACAGAGAAGCTCCCGAGAGAGGATTCGAACCCCTATAATCACCACCAAAGGGTGACGTCCTGCCCTTAGACGACTCGGGAGGGCAAGGCGGACATAACCACGGGGTCATGTTCGCGGGCTACATCGTAACCTCTTCGATCGAATCGGTCTCGGCGGCAATCCCACCCATCAAGACCTCCGCCCTCCCGCACGCCGTCGAGTGTCTGGCACGTCCTCCACCACCGGACGGCCCCCGACAAGGTTCTCCGACATTGCGCCGAACCGTGGACGGATTGTGCGTCTTCTTCGGACGGGCGACGAAATCGCGAACGAACGTGCGGCGCGAAGGCGGCCGGACGCTTCAGGTCGTCACCGACGCCGCCGATGGTCCCGGAAGGCCCGAGCGAGGTCAGAAAGCGGGACCGGCCGAACTTCCGACACTCTGCGTCGACCACTTACGGTTCCGTAGGTTACGGTGACGTAGGCGTAAGTTATCGAACTCTCCCCCCGTGTTCCCACCTTTGTGAGGTGCCATGACTTCCGTACTCACCGGGCAGACGGCCGCCACCGGCCCCAAGCCGCTGACCGAAGGCCCGCAGAGCCGCGGCGTTCTGATCGCCCTCTACGGCTTCGTGATCGTCCCGTTCCTCGCGGTCTTCGCGGCCGTGCCCGTCGCCTGGGGTGGCTGGCTGAACTGGTCCGACGTCGCCATCGGCGCGGTCTTCTACCTCTTCTCCGGCCTGGGGATCACGGTCGGCTTCCACCGCTACTTCACCCACGGCAGCTTCAAGGCCAAGCGCTGGCTGCGGGTCACCCTGGCGATCGCCGGCTCGCTGGCGATCGAGGGCGGGATCGTCCAGTGGGTCGCCGACCACCGCCGCCACCACGCCTTCTCCGACCTGGAGGGCGACCCACACTCGCCGTGGCGCTTCGGCACCGGCTTCTGGGCGCTGACCAAGGGCCTCTGGTATGCACACCTGGGCTGGCTGTTCAAGCGCGAGCTCTCCAACCGCGAGCGCTTCGCCCCAGACCTGCTCGCCGACTCCGACATCCGCCGCGTCGACACCCTCTTCCCGCTCTGGGTGACCATCTCCACCCTGGGCCCGGCGCTGCTCGGCGGCCTGATCACCATGTCCTGGCAGGGCGCGCTCACCGCGTTCTTCTGGGCCGGCATCGTGCGCATCGGCCTGCTGCACCACATCACCTGGTCGATCAACTCGGTCTGCCACGTGTACGGCGAGCGGCCGTTCGAGGTCCGCGACGGCGACAAGGCCGCCAACTTCTGGCCGCTGGCGATCGTGTCCTTCGGCGAGTCCTGGCACAACCTGCACCACGCCGACCCGACCTGCGCCCGGCACGGCGTGCTGCGCGGTCAGATCGACCTCTCGGCCCGGGTCATCTGGCTCTTCGAGAAGACCGGCGCGGCGTACGCGGTCCGCTGGCCGAAGCCGGAGCGCGTCGCCGCCAAGCTGGCGAAGGCAGACTCCCCGGCGTGATCGACTGCACCGCGGCGAAGCAAGGGCCAGGAGAGCACGCCAAGGAAGGCACAGCGTGATCGACTGCACCGCGGCGAAGCAAGGGCCAGGAGAGCACGCCAAGGAAGGCACAGCGTGATCGACTGCACCGCGGCGAAGCAAGGGCCAGGT